>JBJONS010000561.1:0-11324 GCA_046051725.1 Pseudomonadota bacterium
AGGCCGATGAGCAGCAGCAGGCCGAGCAGGTCGGGCGCGCGGGGCAGCAGCGTGGCCGGGATCCGGGCGATGGCCAAGCGGATCAGCCCCGCGCCCAGCGCGGACGCCGCGGCTGCGGCGCTCAAGGCCACGCGGTGCGCGGGCGCGACGAGCTGCAGGTGCGCCCCGGCGAGCAGCACGTAGGTCAGCCCGAGCGCGGTCGCGACCGGAGCGGCCTGCTCGAGCGCGATCCGGCGGAGCGCCTCGCGGCGCCGCTCGGCGAATGCATGGGCCGGGATCGGGGGCGCGGCCGCGGCGCGGGGGAGCGAGGGCACGACTGCGGGTCCGCCGTCGACGGCCGCGCCGGGCCCCGCCGCGGGCTGCGGCGCGGGTGACGCGGGCGGGGCAGACGCGGCGGCCAGGGGAGCTCCGTCGGGAGGGGCCGACATCATCGGACAGAACGCGACGCGGTGAAGGCCGAGGCGGGCGGGGCCGGGGCGGCGCGGTGCAGGCTCAGCAGCTGGAGCGCCTCGCCGAGGTCCGCCGCCCGCAGGCCGCGCTGGTCGAGCTGCGCGCGCAGCGGCGCGTCCACCGGCGCGCGCCGCCACGGGGCGTCCTCGCGTGCGGCGGCGGACCACCGCGGGCCCCGCCGGTCGACCTCAAAGTCCACCGCCTCGACCGCCGCCTCGAGCTGCGAAAAATGTGCCATGATCTTGCCGTCCCAGCGGATCTGCCACCGGTCGCGGCGCCCCGGCCGCCCCGTGGCCTCGATCCGGACCTCGACCACCTTGCCCCCGCTCGCGAGGTGCAGGCAGAGGCCGAGGCTGCCCAGCGAGCACCAGCCGTTGCCCGAGATGGCCCGCAGCTCGGGGTGCACCGCCGCCCGCAGCGGATCGAAGGCCGCGGCGCGGTCCTTGATCTCTTGCAGGGTGATGGCGCCAGCCTCGATCGCGAACCCAGGCAGATCAAAGGGCAGCCGGCGGAGGAAGGCGGCCGCCTCGCGCACGTCCTCGCCGCCCAGATCCAGATCCCGCGGCAGGCCCCAGAGCACCGGCAGGGTCACCAGCGGCAGGCTGCTCGCGTCCACGAAGTCGAGCACCAGGCAGTCCTGCTTGTCGGGCGCCGGGCGCGTCCCGCGGCCGACGCACTGGACGTAGAGGGCCTGGCTGCGGGTGGGCCGGGCCATCACCACGCAGCTCACCCCGGGGTCGTCGAAGCCCTCGGTGAGCACGCCGACGTTGGTGACCGCCTGCAGCTCACCCCGGGCGAAGCGGGCGAGCACCTCGGCGCGCTCGGCGGGGTCCATCGCCCCGTGCACCAGATCGGCGCGCACCCCGAGCTTGCGCAGCGCCAGCGCCATGTGGCGGGCGTGCTCGACGGTCACGCAGAACACGAGGCTGCGGCGGTCCCGCGCGAGCTCTTGGACCGCCCGGGCGACCAGCGCGTTGCGCTCTTCGATGTCGACGCGCTGCTCGTCCAGCTCGACGTCATCGCGCCCGCCGACCGCGCCGCTGAGCCGCGCGCCCGTGTCGAGCCGAAAGCCCCGGAGCGGCACGAGGTAGCCGTCCTCGACGAGCTCGACGAGCCCGCGGCTGTAGACGACCTCTTCGAACAGATCGCTGAGCGGCAGGCCGTCTGCCCGCTGGGGTGTGGCGGTGAACCCGAGCAGGGTGCCGTCCCAGTCGGGCTCGAGGCAGCCCAGGCTGCGGAGCACCCGCTGGTTGTCGGTGGCCGGGGCGTGGTGGCACTCATCGTAAACCACGAGGCCAAAGCGCCGCTCGGCGAGCAGCCGGCTGAGGCGGTCCTCGTGCAGCGAGCGCACGCTGGCGACGACGACCCGGGCCGAGGCCCCCGCGCGGACCGCGGCGGCCTCGAGACCGACGACCTCTGCGCCGCCCTCGGCGCCCCCGAGCGTACGGCGGAGCTTGTCGACCGCCTGGTGGAGCAGCTCGGCGCGGTGGGCGAGCACGAGCACAGGGCGCCGGGCGAGGGCCGCGAGGCGCGAGAAGATCACCGTCTTGCCGGCGCCGGTCGGCAGGCAGACCACCTGCCGGCGCACGCCCCGCTTGCGGGCGGCGATGACCGCGTCCACGGCTTCGATCTGGTAGGGGCGCAGCGGAAAGGCGGTCATCGGGCCTCAGCGGCTCAGCAGCCAGGTGACCGACACCTGGGCAGGGGCGTCTTGGGCGACCCCGAGCTGGTCGGGCGGGCGCACGCCCTCGCCGACCAGCCGGGCCTCAGCGCCCACGTAGTCGAGGATGGCGTACACGTCGGCGTCGAGGTCGACCAGGTGCAGCTCGCCCTCTTGGGCGTAGGCGCCCGCGAGGTCATCGGCCCGGTCGTCGGTCGAGGCGGGGAGCACGACCACCCGCGGCTGGGTGATCGGCGCGAAGCCGCCGCCGTCCCAGCGGTAGCGGAGGATGAGCGCGGCTTCGCCCTCTTTGAACTCGATGGTGCCCATGTCGGCCTGGGTCAGGGGGCCGTCGCCGGCGTCGATCTCGACCGCCTCGATGTCCCAAAACCCGAGCAGCACCGGGTCGCGGGCGCAGCCCGGGGCGCAGGCCAGCGCAGCGGCGAGGCCGAGGGCGACAGGGGGGCGCGGGCGGGGCGCGCCCGCGAGGCGGGGGTCTGCGCGCATCAGAGGCCTCCATCGAGCAGCACGCCGAGGCGCACCGACAGCGCGTTGGTCGCGAAGGGGTACAGCGCCAGCTGCTCGGGATCGTTGAACAGCAGCGCCATCTCGAAGCCCTCGGCCTGCACCTGCGCCCGGGCCGCGAGGAAGCGCCCCCCGTCCACCCCGAGCGTGTACCGCGGGGGGAGGTTGACCATGCCGAGCCGGACCGCGTACTGGGCGTCGCCGTCCGCGGGCTCTTCGCCCCGGTGGGCGTAGAAGCCGGCGCTGTGCCAGCCCAGATGGGCGTCGAAGAGCCCGGCGTCGGGGCCCCGTCGGACTGAGGCAGCCACCTCGATCGCGTCGAGGATGGCCCGCTGCTCGACATGCACGGTGCGGAGGCGGCTGACCGCGGCGCCGGCCTCGCTCTCGACCCCGGTGGGCAGATCGCGCAGGTAGAGGCTGGTCATGCCCACCGCCCGCCCGACGCGGTCGGCGCCGAAGCGGCGCGGCGACAGGTCCTGCAGGCCCGCGCGCAGGTAGGTCAGCGCCTCGTCCCGATCGAGGCCGCCCCCGAGCGCGGTCGAGACCGTGCCAAAGAGCCCGAGCGTGCGCTCGTCGATCGCGCCGAAGATGCCCCGCTCGCCGGTGTAGCCGACCCGCGCGCCCACCCAGCGGGTGTCGAGGTACGCGCCGCCGATCCAGTCGACCGCGTAGCTGGCCACCCCATCCCCCCGCTGGAAGTTGCCGACGAAGGGCGCGAAGGTCAGCGGGTAGAGGTTGATCACCTGGGCGGGGATGGCCCAGGCCCGGTAGCCAAGCACGCTCTGGGTCACGCTCGCCGCGTAGAAGGCGCCCACCCCCCGGGTACCGACGCCGAACGCGATGTTGGCCGCGTAGAGATCGAGCGGCTGCTCGTAGGTGCGCTCTTTGCGGGCGAAGCGCTGCGCCGGGTCGGTGAAGCTGAGCGCGGTCTGGCTGGACGGGGTGTCGGCGCAGTAGGTCGGCACGCGCGCCGCGCCAAAAGTGTCGTTGACCTCGGCGGCGAAGAAGCCGCTGGACCGCTGCTCCCAGGCCGGGCGCCGGGGCGCGAGGCCCTGACGCTGCCCGATCCGCTCGGCGAACGAAGCGGCGCTGAAGGTGTTGACGTTGGTGCGACGGGCCGCCTGCGCGTTGGCGAAGCCGGCGGTGCCGGCGATGGGGTAGTTCCGCTCACAGGCCAGGGGCCGCGCCGCCGCCACCGCCGGCCCCAGCGCCAGCCAGGCCGCCAGCACCAGGATGGCCAGCGCGAGCACCGCCGCGGCGCGGGGCTGCACCGCCAGCCGTCCGGCCCACCCGGTCCCGGCGGACCGCGGGCTCAAGGCGCACCCCCGACCACGGCGGCGCACACCGGCGAGGCGCTGAGGTAGAGGTCGAGCTGATCGCCGTAGTCATCGACCAACACGCACGGCAGGTTGCGGATGGCCAGCGCGCAGTGGGCGAGGTCCTGGGGCGCGACCGCCGCGGCCGTGTCGGCGCCCATGGTCTCGGGCGGGATGTCGGCGCAGGTGTACTGATCGAAGAAGGCCTCGAAGCGCGCGGTGGCCAGGGAAGTGTCCCCCGTGCACTCTTCGGTGCGCCCGGCGATGGCGAAGGCGGCCTCTTTGCACCACGCGTCCCCGTCGAGGGAGCGGGTGCAGGCGGCCCCGCCCACGCAGAGCAGGGCGCCCAGGGCGACGGCAGCGGCGCGGGTCATGGGACCTCCACCGTCCAGGTGCCGCCGTCGGTGTCGGGCACCTCGACATGGGTGAGGAAGACGTCGCTGAGGTCGTAGACCGCGATGATCGTGCCCTCATCGAGCTGGGCCGCGTGGCCGCTGTAGGCGGCGCTGAGGGTGGCCAGCGGCAGCTCGCGGCAGTCGGCGTCGATCCACCGCAGGTCGACGGGGACCGGGTTGATGAACTGCACCAGGGTCGCCGCGCTGGGGCTGGGATCAGAGCAGGGCAGCGTGGGCCCCGACGGCCCCGTGTCGACCACCAGCGCCCCGCCGTCGCGCCGCGCGGGCTCGGGGTAGTAGCTGCCGTAGCCGCAGCCCGCCGAGAGCGACGCCCAGCAGACCATCCTCATCATCTGGGGGCAGAGGGCCCCCGCCGTCGTGGCCCCCGCCGCCCGCACCCGCGCCGCGCCCCTCATCGACACCCCCACCGCGCACACCCGCCCGCGCCCATCGCGGACGGACAGCTTACTGCACACCCATACAGTGCGCAAGCCCCAATCCGCGGCAGCGATCAGCGTGCCACAGCCCAAGCGGGGTGTAAACACCCTGAACAGAGCGGCGGGACCCGGTCAGGTCAGCGCAGGCCGACGATCGTGTAGGCGTCGCCACCTTCGCCTGGGTAGCAGGGCCGCCAGCCCTCGATGTACCCGCAGGCCGGCAGCCAGTCGCGCACCGCTTTCTTCAGGGCCCCGGTGCCGTGGCCGTGCAGCAAAAAGGCCACCGGCAGGCCGGTCAGCGACATCCGGTCGAGGAAGTCGGCCGCCATCGACAGGGCCTCGTCCACCCGCACGCCCCGCATGTCGAGGGTGTTGGCGTCGATCCGCAGGCCCTGCAGCTCTTTGTGATCGACCTGCGGGGCCTTGTGGATGAGCGGCGCGGCAGGGGCGGCCGCGGGGGCAGGCGCCGGCGCAGGCCGGAGCTCGCGGCCCGGCGCGGGGATGGGCCGCCCGCGGCCGTCGAGGCGCAGCAGCTCTTCACGGGGCAGCTTGAGGCGCAGGCCGCCGACCGCGAGCTCGTAGCGGTCCTTGGGCAGGACGGCCGCCACCTCACCCACCCGGTCCAGCGTACGCAGGTGGACCCGTTCGCCCACCACCAAACGGGTCGGCGCGGGCTCTGGCGGGGGCGGCTCGGGCGGGGGCGCGCGCAGCTCGTCCTGGATCTCGCGGATCTGCTTGAGGCTGCGGCCGGCGAGGCTGAGGTCCGGGCGCTCTTGGAGCGCGGCGATGAGCCCCTTGACCTCGTCCTCGCGGTCCTTGAGCCGCCGGGCGAAGTTCTTGGCGACCTCTTGCTCGAGCTGCTGCTTGCGGTGGGCGACCTCTTTCTCTTTGCGCTCCAGCCGCTTCTCGCGCTGGGACAGCGCCTCGGCCTGGGCGTCGAGGCGGACCGCCGCGAGGCGCGCCTCGGCCTGGGCCGCCTCGAGGGCCTCGGTGAGATCACCCAGCTGGCGGGTACCCTCGTCGAGCAGCGCCCGTGCCCGGCTCACCACCGCTTCGGGCAGCGCGAGCTGGCGGGCGATCGAGAAGGCGTGCGACTGGCCGATGTGGCCCGGCTCCATCCGGTAGGTCGGCCGGCCGTGGGCGTACTGCGCCGCGGCGATGCCAAAGCGCGGATCGGCGGCGGAGAGGGCCTTCACCTCGGCGTAGTGCGTGGTCGCGCAGACCCGGCCGCCAGCGCCGATCAGGGCCTCGAGCGCCGCGCGGGCGATCGCCGCGCCTTGGGCCGGGTCGGTGCCCACGCCGGCCTCGTCGAGCAGGATGAGCGAGTGCGGTCCGGCGGCCTCGAGCGCCGCCTTGAGCACCCGCACGTGGCCCGAGAAGGTCGACAGATCGCCCGAGACGTCCTGCAGATCGCCGACATCGGCGACCACGCGGTCAAAGAGATCGACCCGGCACCCCTCAGCGGCCGGCAGAGGCACGCCGGCCCGGACCAGCAGCGCCATCAGGCCGAGCGTTTTCATCGCGACCGTCTTGCCGCCGGTGTTGGGGCCGGTCAGGATCAGACCGGGCTGGCGGCCGTCGAGGCGCAGATCATTGGCCACCACGTCGACCCCGCGCAGCACCAGCACCGGGTGGCGGGCCTGGCGCAGGCGCAGCACGCCGCCGCGCTTGACCTCGGGGATCACGCCCTGCAGCTCGCGGCCGAGGCCCTGGCGGCAGAGCGCGAGATCGACGGCCAGCGCCTCATCGAGCGCGTCGGTCAAGCTCGGCAGGGCCGCGCCCAGGCGCCCGCACAGCTCGGCGATGATCCGCCGGACCTCGCGGTCGACGGCGAAGCGCGCCTCGCGGAGCAGGTTGCTGCGCACGACCACCGCCGCTGGCTCCATGAACACGGTCTCGCCGGTCTGCGAGGTCGCGTGCACGATGCCCAGCGCGCGCGGGGCGCTCACCTTCATCGGCAAGACGAAGCGGCCCTCCCGCTCGGTGATGAAGCGGTCCTGCAGGTGCTGACCGAAGGCCTCGTCCCGCAGGTACTCCTCGAGCATGTCGCGGATCTGGGCCTCGAGCTGGGCGCAGCGCTGGCGCAGCCGCCCGAGCTCGGGGAAGGCGCGCCCGCTCAGCTCGCCGAGCTCGTCGAAGGCGACGCTCAACAGCTTGATCAGGTCGGCTTCGAGCGTGAAGCGGGGGCCCCGCGCGGCCAGGGTCGGCTGGGCCTCGCCGAGCTCGCGCAGCCAGCCGCCGAGGCGGTCGAGCGCGAGCACGACGCCGACCAGCTCGCGCAGCTCGGGCAGATCGAGCAGCCCGCCGCGTTCGAGGCGCGACAGCAAGGGCGCGCAGTCGACGATGCCGCCCATCGGCGGGCGCTCGAGCAGGGCCGCCAGCTCGTCGAGCTCCTTGACCTCGGCGTAGGCCCGCTCGACGTCCTCGAGCGCCTCGGCGAGGCGCAAGCTGCGCGCCGCTTCGGCCCCCGGCACGGTGTGGGCGTGGCCGGCGAGGCGGTCGAGCAGGACCGGCCAGTCGAGGGCGCGCCGGCTGTGCGCCCACAGATCAAAGGCGGCAGCGGGCGGATCGCTGGGGAGCAGGGCGGGCGCAGCGGTCGACCGCAGGTCGGCGGCGGAGGCCGAGGCGGCGCTGTCGGGGGACATCCAGATCACCGATGGGGACGATGGAGCCGCGCAGCGGAGCCGGGGCGCCGGGGGGACGAGCGGTCAGGGGAGCGGCCGCCGACCCGGCGGGCCAGGCGGGGCGGCGGAGGCGGTGCGCCGAAGACGACGGCGGGCGCGGTCCAGAGCTGCGCTGTAGAGCCGCGCTCCGGCGGCGTCGCGGCGGCGGCCCGATCTGTTCCCGAACGGTCACAGCGCGCGCGCGCCGCGGCGCTCCGCCCCGCGCCCGCACCACCTGCGCCTTCGCGCCCTCCCCTCGGTACGCCCACTTCGAGAACAACCATGAACAGGTCGTTTTGCCTCCTGCCGAGCAGAACGGGCTTGCGCGCCGCGGACCCCCGTGCTCCCATTCGTCACCAGTTGTCACGGCGGCGCGGGCAGGCCCGCGGCCAGCGACACGGGCGGGCCTGCGCGGGCGCGCCCGGATACCCGCCCCCCCGCGCGCACCGGCGCACGAGAATCGACGCCGCGCTCCCCGCCCCGCAGAGGACCGCCCCCGATGAACGCCCCGGAGCAGACCGCCCCCTCGGAAGACGCCCCGCTGGCGACCGCCTCCCCCGAGACCCCGGCCAATCGGGCCGGGGCCGCGCCGGACGAGGGCCCCGCGCCCCGGGCCGAGCCCCTCACCGCTCCAGAGTCCGGGGGTGCCGGGGCGGCGTGGACCTCGCTGCTCGCCAACGAGACGCTGCCCGCGGCGATGGTCGACCTCGACGCGCTCGACCACAACGCGGCGACCCTGGCCGGCGTGCTCGGCGACCGCCGCCTGTCGATCCGCCTCGTCACAAGCGAGCTCCGCAGCACCGGCGTGCTGCGGCACCTGTTCACCACCGGGCCCCGGGCCCTGCAGGGCGTGCACTGCGGCAGCACCGCCGAGGCCAGCCTGCTCGCCGAGCTCGGCTTTGACGACCTGCTCATCGCCGTGCCCCCGGCGCGCCCCCAAGAGGCCGCCCAGGTCGCCGAGCTGGTCGCCGCCGGCCGACAGGTGCTGGTGGTCGTCGATGATCTGGGCCAGGGCCAGCTGCTCAGCGCGGCGGCCCGCGACCTCGGCGTCGAGATCAACGTCTGCATCGATGTCGACGCCACTTGGCAGCCCGTGGCCGAGGTGGTCCTCGGCGTGCGCCGCAGCGCGCTCGCCGACAGCGAGGCGGCCCGCGCGCTGGCCGGCCGGCTGCGCGAGCTGGGCGGCGTGCAGGTGACCGGCGTGATGACCTGGGAGAGCGGCACCGCCGAGCTGCGCGCGGGCGCGCACTGGTGGGCGGTCGGCCCGATCCGCCCCCTCCTCCGCCGCCGCAGCGCCGCCGCCGCCGCCGACCGCCGGGGCGCGGTCGTCGCCGCCCTGCGCGAAGACGGCCACGCCATCGCGGTGGTCAACGGCGGCAGCACCGCGAGCCTCGACATGGCGATCTCTGACCCGGTCCTCACCGAGGTCAGCCTCGGCGGCGGCTTCCTCGCGCCGCTGCGCTGCGATGGCATGGGCCTCGACCTGCGCCCGGCCTTCCACTTCGCCCTGCCCGTGGTGCGCCGGCCCGACCCCGAGCAGGTCGCCTGCGCGAGCGGCGGCTGGGTGGGCATCGCCGGCGGCAAGGCCGTCGAGCCGCAGGTGGTCTGGCCGGCCCGCCTGCGCCCGGTGCCCGGCTCAGGCTGGGGCGAGACCTACAGCGTGCTGCAGGCCACCGACGGCGAAGCCGGCCTGCAGATCGGTGATCCGGTCATCTGCCGGCCCGGCCAAGTGGCCCCGGTGATGGAGCGCTTCACCGAGGTGCTGCTGCACCGGGGCGAGCAGCTCGTCGAGCGGGCGCCGACCTACCGCGGGCTCGGCCTGCACGGCTGATCCGGGCCCGGCCCTCCCCCGGTGCGCGGGGCGGCCGCCCTCCCCTCTCCCGTCGTCTGCGCGCTGGCCCCGCTGCTTCCGGTCCGCTGCCCGCCGGTCTCCGCCGCACCGCCGGTGGGCCAGCGCAGGGACCCGGTGGGCTGCACAGCGGCGCCCGGCGTCCGCCACGGCAGGGGACGCCCTCTGGGCGATGGGCGCCCTGAACGCGACCCGGTCGCACCTGCGCCCGAGGTGGGCGAGACCGGCGCCCCGCCGCAGCGCTCCAGGGTGGTCAGGGCCGAGGACGACGGGCAGGAGCCCCACCCCGGTGCGCCGGCCCGGGGTGCCGGTCGAGCCGGGCGCTCCGCCGGTGGGCGGGCCCGGCGGACCACGCGCCCCCGATCACCTCTGCGGTCGCCGCACACCCGCACCCCGCGCGGGTCTGGCCGCGGCCGCAGCGGGTCCGGCCGGCGCGGCGCGGGCGCGACGCGGGCGCCCACCCATCCCGGAGATCGGCCCCGCGCCGACCACAGCGCCGCAGCGGGCGGGGTCCGGACCGGTTCCGCCGACGATCCCCGCGGGGCGGGCGCGCCGCCGCCCCACCCGGACGGGCGGGGATCCTCCGCTCGACCGCACCGGAGAGTCCACGTCGTCTACAGGCACCACGAGCAGGTTCTCAAGAAAGGAGAAGAAATTTTCGTCCACGACGCGGCTGGCCATTGACCGTGGCTGTGGCAAAGATCGGGGGCCCGCGAGCGGGGAGTCACCGCGTCCTTTGATCTGTGTGGGGCAGATCTTGGGGCAGGCGCGATGGACACGGCGCGGCTGAACGCCCACCAGACAGGCCAGGAGCACCCGATGAGCACCAACACCACCGCCGCCGCCGCGGCGCCCGTCAACCTCGGCGGTCAGAACAACCGAAGCAAAGAGATCGGCCGCCGCCGCGCGCACGAAGAGAAGCTGGCCGACATCACCGTGGCGTTCGAAGACGCCATCGACCTGCTCCGCGCGCTCGACCCGCTCTCCTCCGCCCGCATCCGCCGCGGCAGCCGCCCGACCCCCCCGATCAGCCCGGCGCCGAGCATCGACCAGCGCCTGTGGGCCTCGGCCGACGGCGACGCGACCGACTGGGTCTTCCGCGGCCAGGCCAAGGCCAGCTGGGATCTGACCCCCGCCGCGCTGCGCGCCGACTCCGCGATCCTCAAGGCCGCCGGTGAGGCCCCGACCCAGGCCAGCCTGCGCGCGGCCGAGTGGGCCTCGCTCAGCGGCCTGCTCCAGCAGGCCGAGGGCTTCGCCCCCGCGAACAACGCCCTCGCGCTGCTCAACCGCGCCGCCGCCAAGTCCGCCGAGCCCGCCAAGGGCAAGAAGAAGGCCGACGACGGCGCCTGGTCGCCGGCCGGCGCCGCCTTCCCCGACCCAGAGCTGCGCGACCTGCTCGTCAACGCCGCGCAGAACGGCGTTCCGACCCGCGCCCTGACCTGGACCAGCTCGGCCCTGGTCGCGGCCTGGTTCGCCGCCGCCGAGTCCGCCCGCACCAACCAGGGCAAGCTGCCCGAGGACCTGTCGATCTGGGCCGTGCGCCGCAAGCGCAACGGCGGCCCCGGCCTGTTCGAGGCGGCCGGCATCGAAGAGGCCCTCGCCCCCCGCATCGCCAGCGCGGGCTTCGCCCCCGGCCTGCGCGCCTCCTACGCGACCATCGCCGCGGGCGCCGGCGCCGAGGCGGTCTCCGCCGCCGACCTCGACCAGACCAACGCGCTGCTCAAGGCGGCCCGCGCCGCCGGCCACCCCTGGGCCTCCGCCCGCCGCTTCACCCTGCCCGCCAAGGCCGCCGGTGAGCTCCTCGACCTGCTGGCCGAGCTGGGCGTGAGCGCCACCACCGTGCTGCCCGGCTGGCAGGGCGTGGCCGCGAGCGTCGCGCTGGCCTCCGCCCGCTGATCGGTCCGGCCGGCCCCCGCGGGCCGCGCCGCCGACCGCTTGGGTCGACCGCGCACAGCGGTCGGCCCATCGTCGTTTTGGTGCACCAGAGCGGGGCTCGGGCGCCGGCGGCCCCCCGCCGCGCACGCCGGGG
>JBJONS010000562.1:0-5792 GCA_046051725.1 Pseudomonadota bacterium
CGGCTGCGGACAGTCGGCGCGCTGGGGGTCGAGGCGCGGTCGCGGAGCAGCCCGACACACCCCCAAGCCCACGGCGGGGCAGGCGGATGCTGGCGCGCACCCCGCCCTGGGGCGCCCCGCCGGGCGGGCCGGCGGCGCCCATCCTCCGGGCTCGGCCGGTCGGCCTCGGCCGCTGCGCGGCGCGCCGCTGGCGCCCCTGCGGCTGGGCTGGCGCGCGCGAGGCGAATGGTCGAGGATATCGCGCTGCACGTCGACATCGCCGCTGCAGATCCAGCGCGAGGCGGCCAGCGGGGCGGCGCAGCCGGCCGGGGCCGCGGCCCCGGCGGAGCCGGCCCGGCGCGGACCTTGGCCGCGCCGGGGCAGCCGGCGAACCCCCAGCGGACGCCGACCCGCAGCGCCCGCGGGGCGCGGAGGGGCGCGCCCAGCGGGGCCCGGCCGGCGCTCAGTAGGGGTAGAGCCTGAGCAGGCGGTCCCGGCGGAGCGCCTCGCCGTCGGCGGGCGGGCCCGCGACGCCGAGGGCGGCGGCTTGGAAGCAGCGATCCTCGGCCGCGATGGCCTGATCGACCGTCAGGCCGCCCTCGGCGAGCGCGAGGTGGGCCTGCACCCGCGCGCTCGGGCCGCGCGCGCCACCGCGGGCGTCGTGCGGCAGGGCCTCTTCGTCGCCGATCAAGCGAAGGGTTCGATAGATCACGTCATCCAAGAAGCCGAGGCCCGCGTAGGGCCCCGTGGCCGCGTCGGCCGCGACGCAGCTGCGCAGCGCGCGCAGCTCGGCCACCACGGCGGGCGGCACCGCGCCCAGCGACAGCGCGCCCCGGGCCCGCGCGAGGCGCAAGTAGGCGAGGTCGCGGGGCTCGGCGTCGGCATCGGCCTCGACGCGCCGCAGGTGCCCCTCGGCACGGGCGAAGGACCCGCGCTCCCCGAGCCCACCGGAGAGCTGCAGCCAGACGGCGAGGCTGGAGCTCTGCTCGCTCAGCTCGTCGTTGTCGAGCAGGGCCTCGACGATGCGCTGGTGGGCCTCCAGCGCGCGGGCGGCGCGCGCCTCGGTCGGGCCGGGACCGGCCACCAGCAGCCAGCGCGCCCAGGCGCCGCACACGCGGTGGGCGAAGTGGCCCGCCCCGGGCTGGGGCACGGCCGCCTCGACCCCCGCGGGCAGGGGCGCGGCGGCGTCGGCAGCCCACTGAATGGCGTGCGCGAGGTGAATGTGGCGCTGCCGGCTGTTGCGGAGGTCGAGGGCGGCCGCAAAGACCGCGTCGGGGGGCGCCCCGACCGCCTCGGCGCGGGAGTAGCGCGCCGCGACCCCCTCGAGCAGCGCCATCGTGGGGCCCTGGTCAGGCAGCCGGCCGCGCAGCGCGGCGAGCGTGTGGCGCACCGCGGGCCAGCTCAGGGCGGCCGCCATGCCCCCCTCGAGGCTGGTGCGGCGCAGGTGCGCGAAGGTGCGCTGAAGGGCGGGCGGGTCGAGCCCGGCGAGCCGGTCGGCGGGGCGCAGGGCGGCGGTCACGAGCGCGGTGGCCGAGCCCACCCCGAGGGCCTCGACCTGGAGCAGCCCCGCGCTGCGCAAGGCCTGCGCCCAGCGGTCGGCCTGGTCCAGGGCGACGTAGAGCATCGAGAGGTTCGGGAGCAGCGAGCGCAGCGCCGCGGCCTTGGCCTCGACCCCTTCGACCGCGAGCGCCTGCCCCGTGCGTGGGTCGAGATCAACGCTGGCGAGGATGTTCTGGGGGAGGGTCGCCCCGTAGTAGCGGGCGCAGAGGGCGAGCAGGGCCGCGCCGCTGAGCGACCGCCCGTCGACCGTGGCGGGCGGAGGAACCCCCCTCAGCAGCGTCGAGGCGGGCCGCCCGGCCGAGCTGCAGCGGCCGGTCGGGCAGGGCCGACCACCCCCACGGCAAGGCGCGCAGCAGGCGGCGCGCGTCCTCGACCGCGCGGAGGGCCTCTGCGCCGAGGCTGGCCGGCTCAAGCTCCGGGATCTCCTCGGCCGACAGCCACCAGAGGGCCGCCCCGCCGCCGGGCCCGGCCCCGCAGGAGATCACCCAGGCCCCCGCCGCGCCCGGCAGCGCCTCGGCCTGCGCCTCGGTCAGCGGGAACAGCGTCGGGTGGGCCTCGCGCAGCGCCGCGGGGCGGACACCCGGGGCGGGGCAGCGGCTGACCCGCAGCCGGGGCGCGCTCACGTCGGCCCGCCCACGGGCTCGGCCGCCTCGGCCGCTTCTTCTTCGAAGGCGTCGATGTCCTCGGCGAGCAGCAGCTCGTCGTGTGCATCGACGGTGAAGGCATCGGCGTCGAGCGGCGGCCCGTGCCCGCCAGGCGCCGCGCACCACCAGCCCGCGCCGCGCCGGGCCAGCGCGTCGAGCGCCGGATCGCGGAAGGGCGGCAAGGGGCCCGCCGCCACGAAGGCGCGCCGCAGCAGGTCGTCGGCCGCGCGTTCGGCTTGGCGGGCGCTCAGGCCCTCGCCCGCGGCGAAGAGCAGCGCGCAGCTCGAGGCGAGGGCGTCGCGATCCAGGGCCAGGGCCTCGGCCGCGGCGGCGTCGAGGGGGGACTCTTCAGACCCAGCGTCGACAACAACGTTCAGCGAGTCAATCAGCACCTCAGCCTGGGCAAGAGCCCAGCCGGCCACCGCGCCCCGTTGGGCCGCGGGCCGCTCGGCCCACCACGCCCGCACCGCCGCGCAGCAAGGCTGCCCCTCGCCCAACGGGGTGGACCAAGCCCAGCGCAGCAGCAGGCCGGCGCCCGCATCGGGCCGGTCGGCCTCGGACTGCTCGACCACCGCCGCGCGGAGGGCCGGGGGCAAGCCCGGGGCGAGCTCGCAGAGGCCCTCGGGCAGGGGCGCGGGGCCCTCGATGGCCTCGGCCGCCGGATCGAGCCGGAGCGTGAGCCCGGCGAGGCCAAGCTCAGCGTAGAGCTGACGCCCATCGTCGAAGCGCAGCGCCCCGCCCGGGCCCCCGCGACGCAGCGTCAGGGGCGGGGCGTCGGGCGCGTCGGTGGGCTGCAGCACCACGCTGCCGGTGGCGCGCTGCAGCAGCGCATGGAGCGGCAGGCCCGAGAGCGCGCCCAGCTCGATGGGGCTGTCGGGGGCGCCCTGGGCGAGGGCCGCCTGGGACTGCGGACCCTCAAGGGCAGCGGTGAGGCCGATGGTGACGGTCACCGACGACCGGCTGGTGGTGTGCACTGGCTACTCCTCGGCCCGAGGACGGCGCGGCCCGCGGCTATGGACAGGCGCGGCTTCGGCCCGCTGCCGGAGGTGGTCTTCGGCGACGAAGGCGTCGGCGTACACGCCGAGCTCGGGCTCGGAGGGCAGCCGCACGACCGGCCAGGGCAGCGGGCCCGGTGTGCCCTCGGGCGGGCCGACCACGTCGGTGAGCGCGGCGCGCAGGCGGGTGCACCGGCGGCGGTAGCTTGGGTCGGGGAAGCTGAAGCGGTCGGGGTCCTTCGCGACGCGCTGCATCAGGCGGAGGTCTTCGCAGACGAGCGCGGGCTGGCCCGCATAGGCACCCGCGCCCTCGGCCCGCCAGGCCGCGAAGCTGCGCTGGGTGAGCTCGGCCAACCACCGCTGCTCGGCCGCCGCCACCGCGTCGGCGGCCTGGCCCTCGGCCGAGCCGCGCCCACCGCCGGCGCGCTGGGTCGCCTCGAGGTCGAGCGCCCGGTCGTCGAGCCACACCCGGCCGCGGGACCACGCCCCGCGCGCGCGGTCGATGAGCGCGTGGCTGAGGCTGGCGCGGAGCACCGCGATGACCCGCGCGGGCGTCCGCACCTGGCGCTCTTCCAACAGGGCGCGGCCGGCGGCGTCGAGGGGCCGGGCCAACGCGGCCTCGACCTCGTCGAGGGTGGCGGAGGCCGTGCCCAGGGCGCGCAGCAGGGCCGGCTCGGCCACACCCGTGGCCCGCAGCTTGGCGAGGAGCTTGACCCGGCGCCCCATCAGGCGCAACAGAACGTCCTGCACCATGTCTTCGTGATCGCTGACCGAGAGGTGGCCGCGGCCGCGGAAGCGGTGGAGCTGGTCCTGCACCACCGCGACGCTCTGGCTCGAGGGCGCCGCGCCGCCGAGCTCAACCCAGGCAGAGAGCAGGTTCATCGCTGCGCCTCGTCGGTGGTGGGCAGGTGCAGCTCGACGACCGACCAGCCCTGCAGGTGGGTCCCGCCCGGGCGCCGGGCGGCCCAGGCGGCCGCATCGACGAGCAGGTGGGCCGGCCGGCTGCCGGCGAGCCGGCGAAAATCGACCACCTTGGACCCCGCCGCTGGCGCACCGAGGGCGCAGAGGTCGTCGTGGACCATCGGCCGCGCCGCCCCGGCGAGGGCGGTGCCCGCCGCGGCGCGCTGCGGCACGTGCCGACCCTGCACCTCGAAGGCGTCGATGCCCCCGGCGTGGGCGGCGCCGATGAGCTGCCCGAGCAGCCGGGTGTAGCGCGCCGGGGCGCCCCGCAACGCACCGGCGGGGGCCTCGCGGCTGACCCAGGCCTCGCCGCCCGGCTGGAACAGGGCGCGGGTGTACGCGTCGACGAGCATGGCGGGGAGCTGCTTGGCCTTGGGCGGCAGGCGCGTCGACAGCCCCTGCCACCAGGAGCGCAGGCCGGCGTGATCGCTGGCGACCGGCAGCGGCGCGCCCTTCGCGGCCTGCCGCACTGCGGCCGACCACCACGCGAAGGCGCGGTCGACCGGGCCGAGGCCGATGGACACGAGCGCCGCGGGCTCGGGCACCTGCCCCGCGGCGCCGGCGCCCTCGAGCAACAGCAGCTGGTCGGCGCGGTCATGCACCGCCGCCTCGATGTCGGCGAGCTCGACCGCGTGGCGCAGCCGGAGCGGGCTCGGCGCTGCGCGCAGCCACTGGGACGCGAGCCAGCCGGGGTTGGAGACCGCTGACGCCTTGAGCCCGTCGCCGAGCCAGGGCCAGCGGCCCCGGAGCGCGCGCAGGGAGGCGCCGAGGGCACCAAGGTCGGCCGGCGCGACGCCGACCACCACGAAGTGCACATCGGCCGCGTCGTTGCCGCTCTCATCCACATACAGGGTGCGGGCCAAACCACCTCCAACACCGGGCGAATAACGTCGGCCCGCGCTGTCCGCATCGCCGGGCCAGCGCGTCTCACGGGCAGCGCCCCAGCCGGGGCGCCGAGGAGCGCCGATGAGCCAGACCCCCCGTCCACCCGCTGCCCGAGACCCGAACCTACCCGACCTCGCAGCACCACAGCGGCCCGCCGCCCGCCACGGTGGCGCGTCCGACACAGAGCGGCCCCTGTCCTGGCCCGCCCGGGCGGCGCTCCTGCTGCTCTGTGTGGCCTATGGTGTCCTCTATGGACTGGCGTACCATGACCTCGTCAAGAAGGTCGGACCAGAGCGTGCGACGATGATGATGACCTTCGGGATGGGCTCACCCTATTGAGCGGGGTCCTGCGACCGGACCAGGGTCGGCGCACGCCTCCGCTGCCGACCCGCGGCCCCACCGCCCTTGCGGTTGGCTGTGGACCCCCGAGGCCCGCCTGGGGGCACCCCAGCGGCGAACACGCCCCGCCGCGTGGGCTGTCCGCTCTGCGGTGAACCTCCGGTTAGACAAGCACGGCGGAGGACGCGCACGCGGGTCGCGGACCGCTGGTGCTGGGCGGCGACCGCGACGCTGCGCTTCGCGTCCTGTGCGGCATGCGGCGGAGTCCTCTGTGTTCATCCCGCGCAGCAGCCGCTCCGACCCGCCCCTGAGCATGACCGCCTGCGCAGGCGCGCCCTCACCCCGGACACAACCCCAACACCAGATCCTGCGCCTCGATCCCGCACACCGTCACCTCGACCGTCACGGGCCCATCGGTGATGCAGCTGTT
>JBJONS010000563.1:0-15890 GCA_046051725.1 Pseudomonadota bacterium
ACCGAGCAGCGAGAAGGCGTCGAGCAGCGAGAAGGCGTCGAGCAACGGGAAGGCGTCGAGCAACGGGAAGGCGTCGAGCAGCGGGAAGCACCGAGCAGCGGCAAAGCGCCGAGCAGCGGGAAGCACCGAGCATCCGACAAGCGTCGAGCATCGCCAAAGCGTCAAACAACGCCAAAAAGCACCAAACGTCCAGCCACGGGGCTTGGGGGCTGCGCCCCCAAAAACCCCGCCTTGCGGCGGCAGGGGGCCAAGGCGCCGCGCCCCGCGCGGGTCGCGGGCCCCGCCCGCGACGGAGCGCAGCGAACCGCCGGCGGCACCCGGCCCGCCGGGCGCCCGCCCGGCGGGGCCGCACCGCTCTCTGCGCAGAGGGCTCAGCGCGTCGGAGGCGGGGGCTCGGCGTTCGCCGTCTTGAGCACCAAGAACTCGACCCGGCGGTTCTGGTAGCGGCCCGCCTCGGTCAGGTTGGTGTCGACCGGGCGCGTCTCGCCGTAGCCCTTGGCCTCGAGGCGGTTCGGGTCGATGCCCTGGCTGATCAGGTAGGCGCGCACCGCCTTGGCCCGCGAGCGCGAGAGCCGCAGGTTGGCCGCGTCGCTGCCCACGTTGTCGGTGTGGCCGCCGATCTCGACGAGCAGGATGCTCGGGTTCTCTTTGAGGATGCGCGCCACGTCGCGCATCAGCCCGTGGCTGTCTTCGCGGATGTCGGTCAGGCCAAAGTCGAAGTTCACCCGGTCGAGCAGCTCGATGCGGCCGAAGCCCAGGTAGGCCTTGGACGGGCAGCCGTTGCTGCGAAAAGGGTCGACCTTCGCGCTGACCGCCTGGCTCGGGCAGAGGTCGCGGTAGTCGGGCACCCGGTCATTGTCGGCGTCGGGGCAGCCAAAGGACTCGCGCGCGCCCGGCCGGGAGCTGCACTCGTCCTTCTTGTCGGCGACGGTGTCGTGGTCGAGGTCGGGGCAGCCGCCCGCGTCGCCCGGGCCCGCCTCGTCGCGGCAGTCGTCGACCGAGTCGATGAGCCCGTCAAAGTCGTTGTCGGGGTCGGGGCAGCCGTCGCGGTCGCTGTAGTCGTCGACGTCCTCGGCCTGGGCCGGGCACCGGTCGAGCACGTCGGGCACGCCGTCGTTGTCGTCGTCGGGGTCGGGACAGCCGTCGCCGTCGAGGTGGTCGTCGCGGTCCTCGGCCACGTGCGGGCAGTCGTCGAGCACGCCCCAGATGCCGTCGGCGTCGGGGTCGCCCGGCGCTCCGGTCTTGCGCCAGCTCAGGCCCAGCTCGACCCGGTAGAGCGGCGAGCCGGTCTCGGGCACAAAGCCCGTGGTGAAGCCCACGGTCGTCGCCGCCCGGCGGTCATTGCCGATGAGCGCGTAGACCGAGCCCTCGACCGGGGCCGCCGGCACCTCTTCGGTGGTCTGCGGGCCGACCGCGCGGTTCGAGGTGAGCTCGACGCCCACGCCGAAGCCCTGGTTGAAGCGCCAGTTGCCGCCGACCCCGAGGTCGACCTGCGCGCCCTCGCTGCCCGAGCGCCCGCCGACGTTGGCGCGCCAGCCGGTGTTCCCGTCACCGCCGCCGAGCACCAGGGCCGCGCCGCCCGAGACCGCGCCGCTGCTGGTCTCGGACTGGGTCGGCGCGATGACAAACGGGTGGATGCCGATGCCAAAACCGCCCGGGCGCGCCGACAAGAAGGGGACGGTCGCCGAGAGCTGGGCGTCGCCCAGGCCGGCCACCACGTCGTCGTCGACCATGCGGGCCGAGACGAAGGGCAGATCGGCCTCGAGGCGCAGCCAGTCGGCCAGCGCCCAGCCGCCGCCGAGGTGCACCGAGGACTGCCGGCGCAGCGAGACCGGCGCGTCGAGCCGCTCGGCCGCGGTCATGAACCCGCCGAGGTAGGCCGAGCCCTTGCCGCCGGTGAAGGGGTGGACGAGCTGAAGGCCGCCGCTGCCGTCGTGCGCGCTCGGCGACGGCCGCCAGTCGGTCGAGGTGCCCGGGGCGGCATCGGCCGCCGGGCCCAGCGCCAGGGCGGCGAGCGACAGCAGGCCGACGCAGAGGGCGCTGCGCGCCACCGCGCCGGTGCGGGGAGAGTGGTGCTTGGCGGCGCTCATCGTGCGCCCTCCTTCCAGTCGAGGCCGCAGTTGGCCTGCTCCAGCAGCGGGGGTCCGTGCGCGCTGGACACGAAGGCCGCCGAAGGCGCGGGGAGCGAGGTGCCCTTGCGCCCGTACCGGAGCTGCACGAGGGCCGCGTTCTGCCCCCACACCACCCAGGAGCCCTGGTGCATGGCGTGGGCCACGAGCCCGAAGTTCTTGCCGAGGTCGTAGTGCAGGCTGCCGCGCACCTCGTAGCCCAGGTAGGTGCCTGGGTTGAGGTACAGCGTCGGCTCGCCGAGGACCTGCTGGGGACCCGCCCCGATGAGGCCGCAGGCCTGCAGCTTCTGGGCCGGGTCGATGCCCCAGCGCGACTCGAGGCGCACCATGCCCGAGTAGAAGGCGTCGGGGCTGAACATGCCGCCCTGGCCGGCGCCGAAGCCGTCGACCTGGCGGTCGTGGTCGACCGCGATGCCCTCGAACGCGATCCACAGGCTGCGGTCGAGCTCGTCTTGCAGCGGGGCCCGGGCCCAGAGCACGGCCTGCTCCCAGGCCACCGCGCCCTCGCCCGCCCCGCCGATGGCGAGGTTCGGGCCGGCCGACTCTCCCCAGCGGCCGAGCACGCCGGCGCTGGCCTTGTTGGGCCAGTAGTGGCTGATCTGCCCGCCGATCCAGGTGTCGTGCACCGCCCCGGTGACCTGCCCGGTCAGCGGGTCGCGCGCGCCGGCGAAGCTCGTGAAGGTGTCGGTCACCGGCGCCCGGGCCGTCTCGAGGCCGGCGTCGAAGCGGCCGGACAGCCGCCCGGTCACCCCGCCCGACCAGGTCAGGTAGGGGTCGACCGCAAAACCCTGGCCCGAGGGGCTGGTGCCCACCCGGCCATGGGCCGCCACCGCCTCGTTGAGCGCGGTCGCGAAGCCCGCCGAGCCGGCGATGCCGTTGGCCTCGCGCTGGCCGTCGGTCACCCGCACCGGGATCACCTCGGCTTGGAGGCGCACCGGCCCGAGCACCGCCAGCTCGCCGGCGATCGGCGTGTACTGCAGCCGCAAGAACTGCTCGCCGGCCAAGCCCGGCCGGGTCGCGATGCCCGCGCCCACCGCGAGGCTGCCGCGGTAGGGGTTCTTGAGGCCCTCTTCGGCCTTCTGGATGTTGACCTCGGGCAGGACCGGGTTCGCGTCGGGCGGCACGGCCTCGGGGTCTTCGGCGGCGACGGTGCGGCCCGAGGGCAGCGGCGCGACCGGCAGGGGCTCGGGCGCCTGGCGGCTGCGGTTCACCCGCCCGCGCTTGGCCTCGATCTTGACCTCTTCAAGCGTGCGGCCCGCGGCCATCGGCCGGCCGCGCTCGGCCTGGACCCGGGCCAGGGCCACGCCGACCTCGGGGTCTTTGTGCTCGGCCCAGTACTCCTGCAGCGCGTCTTCGGCGTCGCTGAGCTGACCCCGGGCGAGGTAGGTGCTGGCCAAGCCGACCACGCCGCCGGCGTCGTCGGGGTCCATGTGCTGGGCGGTCTCAAAGGCGGCGAGCGCCTCGTCGTGCCGGTCGAGGTCGAGCCAGGCCGAGCCGATGAGCACCCAGTGGCGGCTGCGCGAGTCGCCGTAGGTGCGGATGGCCTCAGAGATGATGCCGTCGGCGGCCTCGCGGGAGCCGGCCTTGTGGGCCTCGCGGGCCTTGTCGAGCCGGCTGGCCAGCTCGAGCGCGCGGATCTCGTCGCCGAGCCAGGTCTCTTTGCTGACCTTGCGGGCCTTCTCGTAGGCGGCGAGCACGTCTTCGGTCTTGCGCAGCTTGAGGCCGGCCGCCTGCAAGGCCGCCAGCGCGCCGGGGTGGGCGGGCTGCTGCTCGAGCACCAGGCGGGCCTGGTCGTAGGCCGCCTCGACCTCGCCCTCTTTGAGCATCAGCGCGGCCATCGCGACGCGCAGCTCAAGGTCGCCGGGGTAGGCGTCGAGCTGGTCTTCGAGGATGCGCCGGGCCTGGTCCATGTTGCCGATGACCGCCGCGCCGGCCGCCTCAGAGATCGCGAACTTGCGCTCGACCTCTTCGGCCAGCGCGATGTTCTCGCGCGTGGGCTGGCGGGCGCACAGCGCGCTGACCCGGCGCTGCGCGTCGGCGAGATCGCCGCGCGAGGCCTGGGCCCGGATGATGCCGCGCTCGGCCTCGCCGAACTCGGGGTCGAGGCCCAGCGCCTCTTCGTACCAGGCCTCGGCGGCGTTGTACTGCCAGCGGCTGAGGTACAGCGCGGCGAGGCCGGTGTAGAGCACCGGGTCGGGCCGGTCGCTGATCGCCGTCTTGTAGAGCTCAAACGCGCCGCGGGCGTCGCCGCCCCGGGTGAGCCGGTCGGCTTCGGCGCGCTTGACGTTGCTCTGGGTGCGCAGCCAGGCCTCGCGGGCGTCGCCGTCGCGGGGCTCGTCCATGCGGGCGAGCAGGTACCGGGCCCGGTCGAGCTGGTCGAGGGCGACCCGGCTGTTGATCTCGCCCATCGCCAGCCAGGGGTCCTCGGGGTCGATGTCCCGGGCCTGGCCGTAGGTCTCGGCCGCCTGCTCGTGCAGCTTCATCTCGCTGAGCGTGTCGGCGAGCGCGTGCAGCAGGGTGATCTCGTTGGGGTACAGCGCGAGCAGGTTCTCGTAGAGCCCACGCGCCTCGCCGTAGCGGCCGGCGTCGCGGGCCATGCGCGCGTCGCGGGAGATCTCGAGCATCTCGAGCTCGCGCTCGAGCCGCCGGGCCATGACGTCGGAGTAGCCGCTGGCCGACAAGATCCCGCGGGCCTCGTCCTCGCGGCCCTGGGCCTTGAGCAGCGAGACCAGCGCCATCAGCGCCTGGCGGTTGCCCGGCGCCATCGTCCAGGCCTTGCGGTAGGCGCGCTCGGCGGTCGCGAGGTCGCCGGCCTGCCAGGCCACGCCGCCCATGCCGACGAGGTAGCTGACCGAGCGGCGGTCCATCGCGTGGGCGAGCAGGTACTGGTCTTGGGCGGCGTCGGTGCGGCCGGCCGACTTGTTCTGCTCGGCGAGGATGGCGTTGAAGCGGGCCATGTCGGCGGCCGCGCGGTACCACCGGGCCTCGGTGGGCGCGCTCGAGAGCGCCACCCGCAGCATCTCGACCGCCTGATCGGTGCGGCCGGCCTTCCAGGTCGCCCAGGTGTAGAGCTGCACCCACGCGTAGTCTTCGGCGCGGGCGCGGGTGCCGGCCTCAAGCAGGCGGGCGGCCTCTTCGGCCTCGCCCGACACGATGAGGTGGTGGGCCCAGGCGCGCAGCACGATGGGGTGGCTGCCGTCGAGCTGGCGGGCCCGGTCCAGCGCGTCGCGCACGTTGGGCTCGCGCTTGTCGAGGTCGACCGAGGTCGCCAGGGCGACCGCGTCGATGGTCTTGGCGAGCGGGTCTTCGGGAGAGGGCAGCCGCCGCCGCGCCTCGCTGACCCGCCCGGCCTCGAGCAGCGCCTCGATGAGGCCGACCGCGTAGGTGCGGTCGCGGGGCTCGAGCAGCACCGCCTGCTCCCAGAGCCGCACGGTGTCGGCGCGGTTGGTGAGCCGCTCTTGGATGCGCGCCTGGGTGGCGTAGAGGTTGGCCTTCTCGCCGCGGCTGCGGGCGCCGTCGGCCTCGCGGTCGCGGGCGCGCTCGAGCGACTCGATCGCCGCCTCGGGGTAGCCGAGCTGCTGCAGGCCCACCGCGCAGGGGGCGGGCATGCGGGTCGACTTGCAGCTCGCCGGCACGATCTCGGCGCCGGCGCGCAGGGCCTCGTCGTAGCGGCCGAGCGTGATCAGCGCCGCGACCTCGCCGCGCCAGACCTGGGTGTCGCTGCGCTCTTCGCGGAAGACCTTGAGCGCGCGCTCGGACTCGCCGTTGCGGAGGTAGGCGTCGCCCAAGGCCAGCCGGGCCTCGCGGTCGCCTGCATCTTGCGCGAGGCGGCGGCGGAGCAGCTCCATCGACTGCTTGCGGGTCGAGGCCTGGTCGAGCCCGGCCAGGGCCGCCCGCAGCTGCACCGCGCGCGCCTCTTGGTTGGGCACATGGGGCATCAGCACCATGTAGGCGTCGGACCACGCGTTGCGGGGCGGCTCGGTGAGCACGACGCGCAGAAGGCGGTCCGCGGCGTCCTGCCGCGTCGCGGGCTCTTCCATTGCGGCGACCAGCACGGCCACCAGCTCATCCTGCCGGCCGCCCTGCTGCGCGAGGCGGTCGGCGAGCGTGAGCAGCGACCAGGGGTCGTTGGCCGCGTCGCGGGTGGAGGGGGCCTCGCTGCGCCCGGCGGGCGGTTCAGCCCACGCGGTCGACAGCAGCAGGCCCAGCACGAGCCCGGTCGGTGTCATCGGAGTCTCTCCGGGGGCGCAGCTTGACCGCAGCGGAGGGCCAAGCCGAGCCATGTCCAATTCTGGGCATAGTAGTCATCGCGCTCGCCCCAGCCGGGGCCTTGGCGCGCGTCGTCGATCTGATCCGCGAGGGCGTCGGCGTCCTCGGGGCGGGCGTAGGTCCAGGCGGCCAGCACCGACCCGCTCATCGACAGGTGGCTATACGGCGCCTTCGCCGTGCCCGCCGCGTCGAAGATCGCGGGCAGCGCGCCGCGCTCGTCAAAAGCGCGGCCGAGCATCGCGATGGGCACGAGCAGGCGGCGGGCCCGGACCTCGTCGGACCAAGCCACCTCGGCGGCCAAGGTCCAGGCGAAGCGCGAGGCCTCGAAGCCAAAGAGCTCGTGCGCCGGGTCGGGGGCCGGCACCCGCGCGAGCGTGCGCGGGTCGAGGTAGAGCCAGTCGGGGGCGAGCCCCTTCTCAAGCCCGGCCTCAGCGAGGATGGCGTAGCTGTCGTCAATCAGCCGCGTCCAGGGGTGGGTGGGGTCGACCTCGGCGAAGCTGCGCCAGGCAAAAGGCAGCAGGTAGGAGGGGTTGAGCCGCAGCGGATCGCCGCCCTCGGCCCAGGGCCCCGGCAGCAGCACCAGCCGCCCCGCCACCTCGCGCACCTCGCGGGCCCAGAGCTGGTCGAGCACCGCCTTGGCTTGCTGGGCGTAGGCGGGCGCCTCCCAGCGGCGGGCGGCGAGCAGCAGCGACCAGGCGAGCAGCTGGTCGGCGTCGGCGGCTGGCTGGGCGTCGAGCACGCCCCACCCGCCGTCGGGCCGCTGCCCCCAGCGCCAAGCCGGCAGCGCGCCCGGATCGCCGCCCTGCAGGTTGTCGCGGGTCCAGCGCAGGGCCTTGTCGAAGGTCTTCTGGTCGTCGGCCCAGACCGCGCGCATCAGCGCGTAGGTCTGGCCCTCGGACGTGCTGATCCCTCCGCCCTTGTGATCGATGACCCGGCCGTCGTCTTGGATGAAGTGCCGCACGTAGCTCCGCCAGGTCCGGCGCAGCGTGCCCGCGCAGGAGGCGTGCGCCTCCCCTGACGCGCTGGCCCAGAGGCCGAGCGCGCCCGCGGTCAGCGCGGCGCGGAGCGGGCGGACGGCGCTCATCCGGTGTGGCCCCCGCGGCGGCTGGCCCAGCCCTGCACGATCATGGCGAGCAGCACGGCCGAGATGAGCACGCCCATGCCGAGCAGACCCCACGAGCCGCGGATCGACTGCTTGAGCTGGCTGGCCAGGGTGCGGTTGCCGACGGTGACCTTGGTGCCGAGGTCGACCTGGCGGATCTCGGTGCCGCCGTCGACCACGCTGACCGCGCCGCCGAGGCCGCCGAGCACGCTCGGGTTGCGCAGGTCGTGCAGCAGCGACAGCAGCCCGCCGGCGGTCGGCGAGCGGAGGATCAGCGCGGTGCGCCCATCGAGGCCCGCGCGCAGCACGACCTGCTCGACCGTGCCGATGGTGCTGCCGTTGCGGGCCTCGAGCACCTTCTTGCCGTCGTCGGTGGCGATGCGCTCGAGGTCACCCGAGGTCGACACCAGCTTGCGGTCGGTCAGCGCCTTGTAGGCGGCGTGGCCGCCCTCGCCGACCAGCAGCACGAGGTCCTCGGGCGCCTTGTCTTCGAGGAAGGCGCTGCCGCCCGAGACGACCCGGAACTCGGGCCGGTCGCTCTGCGCGCGCGCGCCGAGCTCGGCGAGCAGCTGCATCGCCGCGCTGCCATCGGCGCTGGTCGGCTTGTCGCCCACGACCACCACGAGGCCGTCGTCGGTCAGCGCGGTGTTGAGCGGCCAGAGGTCGTACTTGAGCAGGCCGAGGTTCGGCAGGTCGGCGATGCGGTCGCGCGCGACGTGGACCTCAGAGCTCGCGTAGACCGTGCCCCAGATGTGCCGGTCGTTGACATAGACGCAGGGGTCAAAGTTGATCGGGAACAGGTGGAAGATGATCTCGAGGCGGCTGTCGGGGACCATCAGCTCAAAGGGCAGATCGACCCACAGGCGGGTCTTCTCTTCGCCCTCTTTGCGGTTGAGCGACACGCTGCGCAGGGTCACGTCGTCGAGCCGGACCTCCATCGTCGAGAGGCGGGTGTCGAGGCCCGAGGCGTAGGCGTAGTCGATGGCCACGCGGGCGCCGTCGATCTGCACCTGGGCGTCACCCTCGAGGTGCAGGGGCACCTGGATCGGCGGGGCGTAGAAGCCGCGCACGGTGCGGTCCTCGACGCCGATCTCTTTGAGCGGCGTGACCATCATCTCGCCGCTGCGGGCGAAGGGCAGGGCCGCGGGGGTGCGGCGGGACTTCGGCGGGGTGACGTCCTCGATGTCGACGATCTCGGCCTTGGTGCCCGAGAGCAGCTCGAAGCGGTCGTCCGAGCTCAGCGCCTCGGCCGCGCTGAGCACGCCGTTGGCGTCGCCGCCGGTGACGACCAGCACGCCGTAGCGGGGGTTGTTCGGGTTCGGCACCGAGACGATGGTGCCGACGCCGGGCCGCAGGGCGCCGCGGTCGACGTAGCGGGCGACCAGCGGGTTCTTGTCGGGGGTGCCGACCACGAGCACGTGGCTCTGGGCGGTGGCCGGGTCGGCGATCGGCGGCAGCACCTTCACGCCGCGGTAGTCGGCGTGGCGGCCGAAGGCGAAGCCGACCAGACCGACGGCGTCGAGCTGATCCACGCCGAGCTCGCCGGTGCCGGCCAGGGCGATCTGCATCGGCCCGTAGCCGAGCGGATCGAAGTAGGGCATCGGGAAGTCGGCCAGCTCGGGGCTCACCGGCGCGATGGTGTGCGCGAAGGTGATCTTGCTGTCGAGGCTGATCCGGGTCCACAGGGCCGGATCGAAGGGGTCTTCGCACTCGTCGGCGACGTGCTGGACGACCTTGAACTTGAGGTCGTTAAAGCCGCCGTCGTAGAGCACGCTGCGGGGCACGCGCACGCTGACCCGCCCGTCGCGGGCGTTCTCGGGCGTGAGCGGCACCGAGGCGAGGCCCTGGTTGTTCACCCAGATGGTCAGCGAGCTGCGCTCGGGCACGAGGCTGTCGCTGTGGTCGAAGTGGATCTCGACCACCGGGTCCTTGGTCAGGGTCCAGCGGTCAGACACGCGGAAGCTGACCGTCTCGGTGGCCGTGATGCCCTGCAGCATCATGTCCGAAGACAGGTTCAGGTCCTGGTCGAAGTAGACCTCGCGCAGCTCGCTCGCGCCATCGGCGGTCAGCGGGGGCGCGGCGAGGCCGGGCAGGGCCGCGTCGGCGGGGCTGGCCGGGGTGACCGCGGCGCCCGGGGCAGCGGCGGGGGGCGCCGCTGGGTCCTGGGAGCGCGCGGGGCTGCTGCCGAGCAGGGCGAGGAGGCCGACGACGCCGGCCCGGCCGAGGGCTCCCTGCCACCCATGTGCACTACGCTTCGACATCGGGACTCCTACACAATGCTGCATGTTCCAAAGGGATGAGGTCAGGGCGGGCCGCGGGAGCCTGGGGCTCACCGGCGGTCCTGCCGCGGGATCTTGAGCAGCTCGCCGGCGCGCTCGAGCTTGGTGCGCGCGGCGTCGAGCGCCGTGGTCACGTTCGGGTCGTCGGCCGCCCCCGGCTTGTAGAGCCGGCGGGTGCGGTCCATGGCCGAGACCGCCTCTTGCAGCGCGGACTCGACCTCCTCGGTCTCTTCCCGCGCGATCTTCTCGTCCATCAGCTTGTAGTCGCGGCCGACCTCCCAGAGCCGGCGGCCCCACGAGTCGTGCAGCGGCCGGCCGCGGGCGATGGCGCGCTCGAGCTCGTGCTCGAGCGCCTCGATGCGGAAGTAGGCCTGGGTCAG
The DNA here is from genome assembly GCA_046051725.1 of Pseudomonadota bacterium. GTDB lineage: Bacteria > Myxococcota_A > UBA796 > UBA796 > UBA2385 > JAEUKK01. Next base: position 10,160 of record JBJONS010000563.1, read on the forward strand.
CATGCCGAGGCGGGTCTGGTGCGTGACCTTCTCCCACCGCTGCATCGGCACCACGTCGGCGAAGGCCTCGACCACCGGCCGGTAGCCAGCCCACAGCGAGACCGCGAGCAGGATGAGGACCACGGGGAGGAGCAGCTCGGACCAGCTCTTGTCTTCGGGCCGGCTGCGCGGGGCCGACGAGGAGCGCGAGATGCTGTCGCCGGGCTGCAGCGCGCCGCAGGCGTCGCACTCGGCGGTGCCCACCAGCAGCGGGGCGCCGCAGGCGTAGCAGGCGTGGGACGTGATCCCGGGCACCAGCTTGGCGACCTGCTCGGGCGCGCTGGGCTGCGCGTAGCGCCGCAGCCAGCTCGGGTTGCCGAGACCGACGCTGAGGATGGCGACCAGCACGCCAAAAGCGGAGCGGAGGTAGCCGTCGTAGCGGTACTCTTCGTTCACCCAGGCGGTCGAGGCCGAGAAGATGTGGGCCGAGAGCGCCGCCTCTTGCTCGGCGGTCTCGATCTCAAAGGAGCCGCGCACCAGGGTGCGCTGGCCGGCCTCGTCGTACTCGACGGCGATCGGCACAAAGGGCAGCGCGGTCGTGGTCTGGGGCGACCGCAGGGTCACCACCGCGCGCCCCGGCAGGTCGTGGTTGCCGGGGATCTGCAGCGCGAGGCCGCCGATGCTCAGGTCGAAGGTCTGGCCCGACAGCGGCGCGAACCACTCTTCGCCCTCGGCGTCGGCGGCGCTGATCGTGACCTCGGCCACCCGGTTGATCCGGTGGTGGACGCGGCGCTGGGGCCGCTCGAGCGCGGCCAGGGTCGCCGCGGTGAGCACGATGAAGTTGTAGGCGTTCCAGGCGGTGGCGATGAGGATCGTGTCGACGTCGAGCGGGGCGTCGACGATCTTGAACGGCACCATCACGAAGCCGCCGAGGATCGCCGCGCCCATGAGCAGCAGCGGGGCGGCGTGGCGCCAGTCGAACTGCACCGCGTCGATGTTCGCGCCCTTGGTGGTCACGTTGAACTTGCCGCGCTTGGGGGCGAAGAGCGCCAGCGAGGTGACCACGGCGGTGTACGGCGCGATCGCGACCTCGTAGACCTCGGGCCAGAGGCTGTGCCGCACGTTCTTGTGCATCGACACCGAGCCCAGGCTGGCCAGCACGAGGTGGGGGATCGCGTAGACCAGCACCTCGCGCACGTTGGCGTCGAGCGGGTGCAGGTCAGCGAGCAGGTACAGCGCCGGCGTGATCAAGAAGATGATGCGCGGCGCGCCAAAGAAGAAGTACCAGGCGGCGTTGAAGTAGTTGATCCGCTGGGCGAGCGTCAGGCCGCGCTTGAACAGCGGGTTGTCGATGCGGACGATCTGCGCCATGCCGCGGGCCCAGCGCACGCGCTGGCCGATGTGGAAGGCGTAGGTCTCGGTGGCCAGGCCCGCCGCCAGCGGGATGTCGAGGTAGAGCGAGTCCCAGCCGCGGCTGTGCAGCTGCAGCGCGGTGTGGGCGTCCTCGGTCACCGTCTGCTGCGAGAAGCCGCCCACCTGGGTCAGGGCCGTGCGGCGCAGCACCGCGCAGGAGCCGCAGAAAAAGGCGCTGTTCCAGAAGTCGTTCCCGAGCTGGATGCCGTGGTAGAACAGGTGCTGCTCGGGCGGGACGATGCCCTCGAGGTACAGGTTCCGCAGGAAGGGGTCGGGGTTGTAGAAGTGGTGGGGCGTCTGCACCAGCGCGAGGCGCTGGTTCTCGAGGAAGAAGCCCACCGTCGCCCGCAAGAAGGCCCGCACGGGGACGTGGTCGGCGTCGAAGAAGGCGATCAGGTCGCCGCTCGTGCGCGGCAGCGCGGCGTTGACGTTGCCGGCCTTGGCGCCCTTGTTGTCGGGACGGTCGAGGTAGTTCGCGCCGAGCGAGGCGCAGAGCTCGCGCACCCAGGGTCGCCGGCCGTCATCGAGGACGTAGACGGCCTTCTTGGGGTAGTCGACCGCCAGCGCGCCGAGGATGGTCGGCCGGAGCACGTCCTCGGGCTCGTTGTAGGTCGGGATGAAGATGTCGACCGAGGGCAGGCGCTCAGCGGGCAGGTCGAGCGGCTTGGGCGTGTTGCGCCGCACGATCGCCGTCTGGAAGTAGCCGCTGACCAGCGTGACCAGGGCGTAGAGCTCGGCGCAGAACAGCAGGATCGAGGTGAAGGAGTCGAAGGGGTCGCGCAGGGCCAGGGTCTCGGTGCCCCGGTAGATGATGTAGCGGAGCGAGGCCGCCAAGCTGAGGAAGACAACGACCAGCCGCATGTGCGGGAAGCGGGCCGCGGTCACGAGGCCGACGGCCACCGCGAGCAGGCTGAGCACGATGTGGGCGCGCGTCGGCAGCGGGTAGATCACGAAGAGCGTGAGCGCGGCGAGGCAGAAGGCGATGGCCACGCCCAGGCCGAGCGGCTGCTCGAGCAGCCCGTTGACGCGCTGCCGGAGCCAAGACGCGGGCGCGGCGTCGGAGTCCTGCGCGGGGTCCTGCGCGTGGTCCTGCGCGGATTCAGGCTGTGCGCTCATCGGTACGCTCTCGATCGGTGCAGCAGGGGGCGGGCAGGGCGGCGACCGCTGGGTGATCCGGGCCCACCCGATCCGGGTGCGCCCGGGGGGCCGCCCGGCGAAGATCCACCGCGCCGGCCGCGCCCGGGGGCAGACCTGCAGACGCTATCGAACGGCAGGCGCCGCGTCACCCACGCGCGGCGGCCGATCATCCCGAGCGGCACCCCGAGCAAGACAGTGCGGACATCCCCTGGCCCGGCGGCAGCGGCCCCGCCGGGGCCGGGCTGCCAGCAAAGCGTCGGCCCAGCGCCCCAGTCCGCCGCATCGCCCCGCTCCGGCCAGCACCCCCCCCTCCGCCATTGCCGACAGGCCGGACCGCTGTCGCGGGGTTGAAAAATCTCCCCCGAGCGGGCCGCCCGGCTGGGGACCGGTGGCGCGCGGAGGCAGGCGGCCCCCGTCGGCCGCCCACTTCGGAACAACGCTGAACTTGTAAGCCCGATGCAAGGCAGCACACCGGACGATCCCGGATTAGCCCGGAGCCCTTGAACCCCACCCGAACGCCGCCGGCGGGGCCCCGCCCGCGGCGCCCGAGGCTGCCATGTACCTGATCCTGCCGCTCACCCTGCTCGCCGCCGCGCCGGCCCTCGCCCAAGACTCCGCCGCCCCCGCGGTCGATGAGGGCTTCAACGCCCACGGCTTCCACATCGCCCCGCTGGACGGCGATCCCCGCGATCCGATCCTCGTGGTGCGCCCCGGCCGCTTCGTGCAGTGGGAGGGCTACGCCGGCAGCCTCGTGTCGTGGAGCAACCAGCTCCTCGCGTGGCAGCCGGCCACGGGCCCCGAGGTCACCCTGCTCGATGACGTCGTCACGAGCAACTTCGCCGCGGGCCTCGCGGTGCACGACCGGGTGCGGCTGCAGCTGGCCGCGCCGGTCCACTTCGCGAGCACCGGAGAGGACGGCCAGAACGGCCGCGTGATGGGCGATGTGCGGGTGGGCGGCATGGTCGCCCTCCTCCGCCCCCAGGGCGAGGGTCTGGGCCTCGCGATCAACCCCTGGCTCGATCTCCCCACAGGTGACGACCAGCTCTTCTTGGGCAACGCCGGCGTCGCCGGCGGCCTGTCGGTCTCGGCCAGCCAAGACCTCGAGCGCTTCACCTTCAGCGGCGATCTGGGCCTGCAGCTCAACCCCGAGATCGCGCTGGCCAACGTCCAGAACGCCGACGGCGTCTTGCTCGGCGGGGCCGTCGGCTACCTGCTGACCCCGACGCTCGGCGCCACCCTCGAGGCCCGCCTCTTCCCGGCGCTGCAGCGCGACGACGAGACCGGCGCGAACGCGCCCGGCGAGGCCCTGATCAGCGGCCGCAAGCGCTGGGACAACGGCCTGCACCTCGATCTCGGCGGCGCCCGCTACCTGACCAGCGGCACCGGGGTGGCCCGGCACCGCGCCTTCATCGGCCTCGGCTGGGGGCAGCTCTACAGCGACCGCGACCTCGACAAAGACGGCCTCATCGACAAAGAGGACGCCTGCCCCACCGAGCCCGAGACCGTTAACCAGCACAAAGACAAGGACGGCTGCCCCGACCAGCTCGCCGTGCTCGACATCCGGGTGCTCAAGGACGGCCAGCCCTTCGCCGGCGCCGAGCTCAGCGTGCGCAGCCCGGCCGGCGAGACGATGGTCGGCCGGGTCGAGCGCAGCACCCACACCGCCGTGCCCGGCGAGGCCTGGGGTGCCAAGGCGAGCTGGGGCACCTGTTTTGCGGGCGAGGCCAACGACAAGGTGCGCGAGGGCGCCAACACCATCAACGTGCCCCTGGTGCGGTCGATCGAGGGCGCGGTGGCCGTCACCGTCACCGCCGAGGGCAAGCCGCTGCCGGGCGCGACGGTCTGGGTCCAGTCCGACGGCAACCCCGAGTGCGGCACCGCCGAGCGCATGACCACTGACGCCGAGGGCAAGCTGCGCTTCCCCCTCGGCGCGGGCATGCACACGGTGATCGTCGAGGCGCCCGACGCCGCCCCGGCCCGCCGCGGCTTCAAGCTGCACCGCGACGAGGTCCGCGCGCTCGAGGTGGCCCTCGCGCCGTCCAAGGCCAAGCTCGAGGCCAAGAAGATCGTCATCCTCGACAAGGTCTTCTTCGCGACCGGCAAGGCGGACATCCTCGAGGCGAGCAACCCGCTGCTGCAAGAGATCGCCGACATCCTGCTGAACAACCCGCAGGTCAAGCAGGTGCGGATCGAGGGCCACACCGACGACGTGGGCCCCGACGCCGCCAACCTCACGCTCAGCGACGCCCGGGCCGCCGCGGTGCGCGCTTGGCTGATCGCCCACGGCGTGGCCGAGGATCGCCTCGTCTCGCAAGGCTTCGGCGAGACCAAGCCGCTGGTGCCCAACAAGAGCGCAGCGAACCGCGCCCAGAACCGCCGCGTCGAGTTCAACATTGTGGAGCCGGCGGCGCCCTAAGCTGGGCACAACCCGCCGCACCGGGCCGTTGGGCAAGGGTCGACGCGCGGCGTAAGCTGCGCAGATGGACGCCCCTCTCCCATCGGCTGGGCCCGCGCCGGACGCCGCCGACCCCACCCCTGCAGTCCCGCACGGCGGCCTCCCGCTGGGCCCGTGGCGCCTGCTGCAGCCCATCGGCCGCGGCGCGATGGGCACGGTCTGGCGCGGCCACCGCTTGCACCAGCAGCGGCCGGTCGCGGTGAAGCTGGTGGTCGGCCAGAGCAGCCAAGAGCCCTGGGCCCGCGCGTCCTTCCTCAACGAGGTGCGGGCCGCCGCCAGCCTCAACCACCCCGGCGTCGTGACCGTGCTCGACCACGGTGTGGTCGACGAGCAGGCCCACGCCGCCTCGGGCGGGGTCTGGCCGGTGGGCAGCCCGTACTTGGTGATGGAGTACGTCGACGGCCGGCCCCTGCACGATCTGGTCGGCCGCCTGCCCTGGCCGCAGCTCAAAGACGTGCTCGAGCAGCTGCTGAGCGCGCTGGCCCACAGCCACGCCCGGCGGGTGGTGCACCGCGACATCAAGCCGGGCAACGTGCTGGTGCGCGCGACCCCCGACGGGCTGCGGGTCAAGCTCAGCGACTTCGGCCTCGCCCGGCTCGCCGCCGAGGACGCCGCCGCCGAGCGCACCATCGCCGGCACGCCCGCGTACATGGCGCCCGAGCAGCTGCGCGGGGCGCTGCGCGACCAGGACACCTGGACCGACCTCTACAGCGTCGGCTGCCTCGCCTGGGCGCTGTCGGCGGGCGC
>JBJONS010000564.1:0-4145 GCA_046051725.1 Pseudomonadota bacterium
GCGCGCCGCCGGCCCGGGGCATAGAATCGCCTGCCACCACCCCCCGGCCGCGCCGAGCCAACCACCTGGATCAACGACATGAGCTCCCGCGCCGCCCCGCTGCTCCGCGCCGCCCCGCTGCTCTTCGCCGCCGCGGCGCTCGGCCTGGCCGCCCCCGCCGGCGCCGCGCCTCCGCCGTCCGCCCCGCAGGCCGGGGATCCGCAGCACCACCTCCGCCAGGCCCGCCTCTTCCTCAAGAAGGGCTGGGTCGACGACGCCGCGCTCGAGCTGAAGCTCGCGCGCCAGAGCGTGGCCGGGCAGGCCTCTTTCGAGGTCTGGTGGCTGTCGTCCTCGGTCGCCTGGACCTTGGCCGACGGCGCCGCCGCCCGCGCCCACGCCGCCGAGGCCTTCGCCCGCGCGCCCGAGCCCGCCGCCCGCGCCGAGGTCGAGGCCTGGCTGCAGTGGTTCGACCAGAACCTCGGCCTGGTCACCATCGAGGGCCCGGCCGCGGGCCAGTCGAGCCGCATGCAGCTCGAGCACCGCGGCCTGCTCTTCGACCCCGCCCTGCAAGAGCTTCTCAACAAGCTGGCCCTCGACTGGCGAGAGAACACCCCCCTGCCGCTGAAGACCGCGCTGCCCGTCGGCGACTACAGCGTCAACGGCGTCAGCTTCACCGTGCGGGCCGGCGAGGCGACCACCGTGCGCCTTCCGATGTCGGCCATGGGCAACAAGGGCCTCGCCGCGCTGCAGGTCACCCGCCTCGAGGCCGCGGCCGGGGTCACGATGTCGATGGGCGGGCTGTCCAGCCTGCCGCCGGCGCCGACCGCGCAGCTCGCGCTCACGGTGCCCGTGGGCCAGGTCTTGATCGGCGGCATGGTCGATCTGACCCGCCAGGGCGCTGATCTCGGCGACGAGCGGCTGCGGGCCCCCGGCGGCTTCTCGGGCGCGCTGCGGGCCGGCGGCGAGCTGTTCACCAGCCTGCCCCTGTCGATCCGGCCGTCGGCGGTGCTGCGGGCGGGCCAGCTGCCGGTCGCCCCCCTGCGCTGCGCCGCAGACGGGGCCACGTGGGCCTGCGCCCCTGGCCTCGCCGCCGAGGGCGAGCTGCCCGTGCTGACCAACGGCTTCGCCTGGATGCCGGGCGCCGAGCTGGTGGTCGAGTACCGCGAGGCCGGGCGGACCACCGCGCTGGGCGCCGGGGTCAAGGTCGAGGTGAACGCCGTGCTCGGCAGCCTCCCCAGCGAGGGGCAGGCGCAGGCCGACGGCGAGCGCCTCTCCTGGACCCTCGCCGACACCGCGGTGCGGGCCGCCCAGGTCCGCCTGCTCGCCAACCTCTCCTTCGCCTTCTGAGCGCCGCCGGCGCGCGCGCCTCCCGGGCGCCGAGGTCCCATGCTCTCCCTTCTGCTGCTCAGCGGGCTCGCCTGGGCCCAGGCCCGCCCGGTCAGCCCGGCCTACTCCGGCAACTGCCAGGCCCCGTCGTGGTCCCCCGACGGCGCGCGCCTGACCTTTGAGGTCAACGACCACGAGGCGCGCAAGCTTGAGCTCTACGCGTACCGTCCAGGCGGAGGCCCCCCCGCGGCGGTGCGGCCGCCAGTGGCCGCGGCGCCGGCCCGCACGGCCGGCTTCACCGGCAGCGGCGGCGGCCTGGTCATCGCCGACGTGGCCTGGGCGCCGCCCATGATCGGGCGCTTCGTCTACACCGCGTCCACCGGGACCGGCGACTATGACGTCTTTGTCGAGGGCAGCAGCACCCCGCTGGGCAGCTCAGCCGACGCCGAGGGCGACCCGACCTGGTCATCCGACAGCTTCTCGATCGTCTTCACCAGCGGGCGCACCGGCCAAGGTGACCTCTACCTCGTCGATCTGCGCGCGCTGGCCCAGCCTCCGCGCCGCCTGACCCAGGGCGCGGACGCCGCCGAGCTCGACGCGCGCTTCGCTCCCACCGGCCGGGCCCTGGTCTACGTCTCGCACCGCAACGGCGCCGACCGCGTCATGCTCATCGAGGACGTCGACGCGCCCAGCCCCAAGCCGCTGACCGCGGCCGGCGGCAGCCAGACCCGCCCGACCTGGAGCCCCGACGGCGCCCGCATCGCGTTCTACGACCACAGCGATCCCAACGGGCGCGTCGATCTCGCGGTGATCCCCCGCGGCGGCGGCCCCGCCCAGGTGCTGGTCAAGGGCGTGGTGCCCAACACCCGCGGCCCGAGCTGGACCGCCGACAGCCGCCACCTCGTGCTGGTCAAGGACGAAGACGACCGCTTCGACCCGGTCTATGCGGTGCCCGCCGACGGCAGCGCCCAGCCCCGCCTCATCGCCACCGGCACCGTCGGGAACGCCGACACCGACGTCGTGCGCGGCACCGACGGCAAGACCTGGCTCGCCGTCGCCGCCCAGGGTCTGACCGGCGACGCGACCCGAGACTTCCGGCGCATCTTCGTGATGCCGCTGAGCGGCCTGTGAGCGGCGCCAGCTGGGCCAGCCCGCGGCTGCAGGCCCTCGACGCGCTCGTCGAAGCGGTCCTGCCACGCGATGATCTGAGCCACGACATGCACCATGTGCGGCGGGTCGCGGCCTGGGCCGCCCGCCTCGCCCCCGAGCTCGGCGCCGACCCGGAGCAGGCCGTCGCCGCCGGCCTCTGCCACGACCTCGACCCGACCGCCAAAGAGGGCCCGGACCGGTCCGCGGGCGGGGCCCGGGCCGCCGCCGCCGCGCCGGCGCTGCTGCGGGCGGCTGGCTTCGAGGATGACGCGCTGCAGGCCATTTGTGCGGCGATCTCGACCTGCAGCTGGTCGGCCGGCGCCGCCCCGGCCGGGCCGCTCGGCGCCGCGCTCCAAGACGCCGACCGGCTCGACGCGATCGGCGCGCTCGGCATCGCGCGCAACATGGCCTGCGCGGCGGTCATGCACACGCGCAGCGGCCAAGGCGCGCTGGTGCACCCCTCCGATCCGGCCGGCCACGGGCGCCCGCTCGACGACCGGCGCTTCGCGGCGGATCACTACCCGATCAAGCTCTTGCGCCTCGCCAACCGCATGCACAGCCCGACCGCCCAGGCCGAGGCCGACCGCCGCCACGCCCGCCTGCTGGCCTTCTACGCCGACCTGCTCGACGAGGCGGCCGACGGTCAGCCCGGCGCGGTCTGAGCTGCGAGCGCGGCTGCACCGGTCCGGCTCCGCCGGCGGGCCCGCGGCTGGGGCGGGCGGTCTGGTCGTTCTCTGCGGATGACGTGCCCGAGGCCATCCTGCGCGCCCTCGGGAGGGCTCCGCTGCCCTGCGCGCTGGCCCCGCTCAGGCCGACGCAGGCCGCAGCACCGCGTAGCTCCGGCGGACCATGCCGCCGTGCAGCGCATCTTCGGCGAGCAGCCGCAGGTGGACCGGCGCGGGCAGGCCGGGGCAGAGGGGCGCGCCGCCGCCGAGCAGCACCGGCACGGTGGTCAGGGTCAGCGCGTCGACCAGGCCCGCGGCGAGCGCCGCGCCGAGCACCTGGCCGCCGTCGACGTAGACCCGGCCCTCGCCGGCGATCTCTTTGGCGAGCCGCACCAGCGCGTCAATCTCACCTTCGGCCGCGCGGACGGAGGCCGGGGCCCCGGCGGGCAGGGGCCGGCGGGTGGCGACCAGCACCGGCAGCTCTCCGTAGGGCCAGGGCCCGTCAAAGCCCATCACCACGTCAAAAGTGCGCCGCCCCATCAGCAGGCAGCCCACCGTCGCCAGCAGCGCGGCGAAGCCGTGGTCTTCGCCCTCGACCTCGGGCGCGGGCAGGAAGCTGAGGTCGTCGCCCGGACCGGCGATGTAGCCGTCGAGCGAGAGCGCGAGGTAGCCGAAAACGTCGCCCATGGGGTCATCCTCAGTCGGTCATCACCCGGGGGTGGCGCTCAGTAGAGCAGCGAAGGCGCCCGCCGCTCGGCGAAGTCGGCGGACTCGGCGGCCCAGCCGTCGACCAGGGCGCGCGGCGCGACGCGGGCCTCGAGGCCGAGACGGCCCTCGGCCGAGCCAAGCAGCAGGTCGATGGCGATCGGGTCGTCGACGAACTCGTAGGTCTCGGTGCGCCACCGGAAGTGGTCGGGCGCGCAGCGCAGGGCCGCCTCGAGCACGACGAGGCCGAGCAGCAGCGGCTCCATCGCGTAGCGGTCGGTGACGAAGAGCTCAGCGCCGTGGCAGACCTGACCGGCGAAC
>JBJONS010000565.1:0-13448 GCA_046051725.1 Pseudomonadota bacterium
GTCGGCACCCCGCTCGAGGTGCCGCCGGGCGCGCTGGACGCCTGGCACGCCGCCTTGCGGGCCGCCGACCGCAAAGAGCCCGGGGCCATCGCCCGGGCGCTGCACTTCGGCGACTCGACCATCGCCGCCGACGGCATCACCAAGACCGTGCGCCAGCGCCTCCAAGACCGCTTCGGCGACGGCGGGCCCGGCTTTGTGCCCGTGCACGCCGACCTGCGCTGGGTGCAGCGCACCAACATCGTCCGGCAGGCCAAGGGCGCGTGGCGCACCCGCAACATCACCCACGGCGGCGCGGGCAACGCGCACTACGGCCTGGCCGGCATGGTCTCGACGGCCAGCGGGCCCTCGTCGAGCCTGCTGGCCGGCTCGGCGACGGGCGAGGGCAAAGAGCGCCAGGTGCTGGCCCGCTTTGACGTGTTCTACCAGCTGCGCCCTGACGGCGGCTCGCTGTCGCTGCAGGTGCCCGACCAGCCCGCGGTCGACCTCAGCAGCAAGGGCGAGGGCGTGCGCGACGCCTTCTACGACCTGCGGCCCGAGGGCGGCGCCCGTCAGCTGGTGGTCGGCACCGGCGCCGACGGCCCGGTGACCGTCTACGGCGTGGCGATGGAGACCGCCGGACCCGGCGTGACCTGGGAGACCCTCGGCGTCGCTGGCGCGGGCCAAGGCTCGATGATGCGCCAGGGCCGCAACCACCTCGCGCAGCAGATCGCGCGCCGCAAGCCTGCCTTGCTGGTCTACCAGATGGGCGGCAACGAGCTCGGCTACCCCAGCCTCAAGTCCGGCGGCGGCTCGGTCTGGCTCGACCGCTACAAGAACATCATCAGCCGCGTGCGGGCCGGCGCCCCCCAGGCGAGCTGCCTGCTCATCACGCCGCTCGACCAAGGCGAGCGGGTGCGGGGCGAGGTCCGCAGCAAGCCCACCCTGAACCTGATGATCAAGCTGCAGCGGCAGACCGCCGCCGAGGTCGGCTGCGCCTTCTGGGACGCGCGGGCCGCGATGGGCGGCCCTGGCTCCTTTGGCCGCTGGCTCGGGCACAAGCCCAGCCTCGCCTGGGCAGACCTCTACCACCTGACCGGCAAGGGCCTGCACCTCGTCGGGAACACCCTGTCTGACGCGCTCATCGCCGCCTACGACGAGGGATGAGGCGAGGCCGGCTCAGTCGCCCTTGAGGATCAGCGGGCAGGCCTGGCTGGAGATCTTCACCGGCTTGGCCGGCGGCACCCGGTACACGACCTCGACCGGGCCGACCCGGACCTCGCCATCGGCGGGCTCGGGCTTGGCGGTCACCCAGTAGGTGCTGATGCGCTGCTGGACCCCGCCGGGCTGGCGGGTGACCCGGCCGACCGCCGCCTTGACCACCTCGACGCCCCGCGCCCGCACAACCACCTCGTCCCAGTTGACGCCGACGCCGGGCTGGGCGCGCACGATGGCCTTGATCCACATGCCCTCGGCGTCCCCCCGGTCGAGCTCGGCGCTGCTGCACAGCACGGCGACCGCGAGGTTGCCGTCGCCGAAGAACTGCTCGGGCTTGTCGCTCAGCCGGGGACCGCAGCTGGCCAGGGCGGCGCAGACCGCCGCGGCGAGCAGCCTTCGGCGGGCGGGGGTCGGCACGGCTCCTCCTGGGCGGGCGGCGGGCAGCGGGCCGCCAGCGGGGGCATCGGGCCCGCTCCAGACCGCCTTGACGGGGACACCCCGGCGCTTCCCCTCCAGCATGGCCCTGCGCCGCGCCGGTGTGCGCAAAATCGCGCATCCACTCCCGGAACACCGCGCCCGGACGGATCGCCTCAGGGGCGGCGCGCGCCGGCGACCGCGTCGAGGGCGTCGAGGAAGAGCGCCGCTGAGCGCGCGTAGCCCTCGGCCGACAGGTGGATCAGGTCGCCGCTCATCAGCGGGGGCTCGGCCGCCCTCCAGGTCAGCGCGGCGCCGGGCCCGCCCATCGCCTGCTGCCAGTCCCAGTAGGCGCAGCCCTCGGCGAGGGTGAGCTCACGCTGGGCGGCGGCGACCAAGGCGGTGCGCCCGTAGACCGCGTAGCGGCGCTTGGCGCTCAGCGTCTTGCCCCGATCAGTCGGGCCAATGACCACGCAGGCCGCCTGCGGGGCCGCCGCCCGGGCCTTGCGCAGCACCCGCCGCAGGTCCTCTTGCAGCTGGGCCACGCCGAGATCGGTGTCAGCCGCCTCGTTGGTGCCGTAGGCCAGCACGAGGACGTCGGGGGCCAGCGTGGCGAGCCCGTCGTCCAGCAGCTGCTGATCCCACGAGAGCCAGGTGCGCGCGGTGCGGCCCCGCAGGCCGATCGCGTCGACGATGACGCCGCGCGGGTCATTGTGGACCGAGAGGCCGAACAGCCGCACCTCGCCGTCGCCCAGCGGACGCAGGCTGAGGCGGTGGGGCCCCGGCGGCAGCTCGATGATGTGCCGCAGCAGCCGGGGCTGGTCGCTGTGGGTGTCGATCACCCGCGGCGCGGCGTCATCGACGGTCAGCACGACGTGGCCGCCGCCGGGCAGGCCCAGCGAGAGCAGCTCGGCGCTGCGCCACGCGGCCCCGAGGCCCGCGCGCGTGGTCTGGATGTAGCTGAAGTCCGCGGAGTCTGCGCTGCTGAGGCTGCCGCCGCCCGGGCCGTACCAGCCGTCGGCCCGGCCGCCGGTGCGCCCGACGAAGTCGCTGCGCCAGGTCTCGGTCGAGCAGAGGTTCAGGTCGTGGGCGCGCTCGGTGTTGGTCAGGGCCGCCGGCCAGACAAAACCGTGCCCGCCGTCGCCGTGCCGCAGCTGCAGGGCCCGCCGCAGCTCGCCGGTGAAGAAGTCGGCGGCGGTGTGGGAGGCCCCCCAGACGCTGATCCGCAAGCCGAGCCCGGCCTGGGGCCGCTGGAGCGCCTGCCGCAGCTGCTGAAGCGCCGCCGGGCTGCCCTCGAGCGGCTGCGGCGCGAGGGGCTCGCGGCCGGGCAGCTTGCCCGCCAGCACGTCGGCCCAGCTCACGGGCAGGTCAGGGGCCGCCTCGGCCGCGCCGCGGGGCGCGGGGCCCGGACCGGTGCGGGTCGACGGCGGCAGCTCGACCGGGCCGGGCAAGGGCAGGGTCCGGGCGGCCCGCTCGGCGGCCGCGGCCGCGAGCAGCTCGGCGCAGGTCCACTCGGGCGGGCCGAAGATGGCCTCGTCGACGGCGATCACCTGCGGCATGGGCGGGGTCGGCGCCGCCGCGGCGGCCACACGCGAGAGCGGAGCGGCGAGCAAGGCCAGGGTGAGCGGAGCGACGAGCACGGCGTCCCTCTGGAGAACGGCGAGGCCCCGCCGCAGCGGGGCCCCAGAGCTTCATGACCGCCGGAGCGGAGGGGCTCAGGCCCCGGGGACCAGCACGTACACGGTGAAGCGGTCGAGGGTGAGCACCTTGGTGCCGACCTGGCCCATCAGCGCGAAGCGGATCGGGTAGGTCTCGTCCGACTCTTCAGACGCCACGGCGCCGTCGAAGAGGACCTGGAAGTCGGTCTCATCACCGCTCGGGACGTTGGTGTACTCCTCGGGCGTGATCGAGACGACGAGGCCCCAGTCGGTGCCCTCGACCTCGAGCCAGATGCGGTCGAACATCCCGCCCGAGACGAGGCCGTCGATGGCGTCGACGATGATCTCTTGGAAGTCGGCCGAGCTGCCGCCCCAGATGACCGCCGCCTCTTCTTCGCGCCCGTCGCCGTCCATGTCGCCGAAGCTGTCGGTCGAGGCCGCCAGGGTGACCAGCTGGTCGTAGCCGCCGCCGCCGACGCTCACGCCGATGATCTTGCCGCCGAGGTCATTGACCGCGTCGACCACGTCCGAGCCGCCGGCGTCGAGCGAGCAGCCGCCCGGGCTGGGGAAGCCCGCGTCGGGGTCGCGCAGCTGGTTGTCGGTGGCGACGATGAAGATCGGGAGCACGTCGGGCCGGAAGCCGAAGCCGCCCAGCGAGCCGGTGCCCTCGACGGTCTCGTCGTAGACGTCGAGCGCCGTGCCACCGTAGGCGTCGCCGACGTTGGCCTGGAAGGGCGGGACGTCGGTGGACGAGTCGTAGGTCACGTTGCAGTTCTGGTCGTAGCCCGCGCCGGTGGCGCCCTGGTAGAGCGCCTCCATCGTGCCCTCGGGGCCGTCGGCGCCGCCGTTGATGCCGATCGACGACAGCGCGCCCTGAACCAGGGTGAGGTTGCTGGTCTGCTGCTGGTCGAGCACGAAGGGCTTGTCGCCGGAGCCGCCGAAGCTGCCGTAGTTGTAGTCTTCGTAGGTGGCGCTGCCGAAGGTGACGTCGGGGATGACGCCGGTGACCGCCGCGGCGATGCCGGCGAACTCGGACGCCATGGCGTTGGCGAGGCCGCTCATCGAGCCGGTGGTGTCGAGCAGGAACGCGATGTCAGCCACGCGGTACTCGGCCACGAAGCTCAGGTCGAGCGGGACGTCTTCGCCCGGGGTGACCTCGAGGCACAGCCCCTCGTCGGTGCCCGAGCCGCGCTGGGTGGCGCTCTTGATGCCGGCGGGGTCGTTGCTCTCGACCCACAGCGTGCCGTTGAACTCGGCGGGCACCAGGGGCGCGTACTGGACCGCGACCTCGACGCTCTCGCCGGCGGGCAGCACGTAGGGGAGCTCGAGCCCCTCTTCGAGCCGGAAGCCCTCGCCGGTCTCGTAGATGTTCGTGATGTTGAGCTCGGCGGTGCCCTCGTTGCGCAGGGTGTGCCAGACCGTGTCGCGGCAGAGCACGTTGAGGGTGCCGAAGTCGTGGGTCAGCGGCTCGATGACCAGGCGCGGGCTGCCCGAGGTGCCGATGAGCTCGACCTGGGCGATGGGCTCAACCGGGTCGTCAGACTCGACGATGGCCTGACCGGCGTCGTTGTCGGTCAGCGGGCTGTAGGCCACGTCGACCTGCACCGACTCGCCGCCGAGCACCGTGATGGGGGTCTCGGTCAGCATGGTGAACGCGCCGGACCGCTCGGTGCGCAGCCCGGTGACCGTCAGGGCCGCGTCGCCGTTGTTGGAGACGGTGATGGTCTGGATCTCGCTGCTGCCGTAGGGGACGCCATCCCACACGAGGCGGGGCGGAGAGACGTCCATGTCAGGCGCCGCGTCGTTGAACGGCTTGTCGGAGAAGGTCTGGTCGATGGCGCAGCCGCCCGCGAACGAGGCGAGGGCCAGCGCGACGGCGAGGGCGGGCAAGCGGGGGGAGGAAGAGGTTGCGCGCATCGGGCCGCTCCGCAGGGGCTGGTCGTGTAGGGCCAGGGTAGCGGACTTTGGGGTCGGTCGCCACGGGACCGGGCGCGGAGGGGCACCTTCTTCGCGCACGGGGCGCCCGGCCGAGGGATAGGCGCGCCGCTCCAGGAGGACCCATGCCGAGCATCCCCGGCGGCCAGCCCGACCAAGACTTCGACCCAGACGCCCCTGGCGGCGGCGACGGCCTGTTCGGCCTCCCCCCCCACGAGGGCGTCCCCCGATGCCAGATCATCCCCGTGCCGTGGGAGGCGACCGCGTCCTATGGGCGCGGCACCCGCACCGCGCCGGCGGCGATCCTCCAGGCGAGCGTGCAGGTCGACCTCCACGACCTCGAGTACGGGGCGTTCTGGACCGAGGGCATCATCCTGCGGCCCCCGCACCCCGCGCTTGAGGCCTGGTCCGACGCCGTCGAAGAGGACGCGCAGGCCGTCATCGCCAGCGAGGGCACCGAGCCCGCGCGCGCCGCGCGGGTCGACGCGGTGGCCGACGAGGTCCACGCCTGGGTCTATGCCGAGGCGAACGCCATCCTCGACGCCGGCGCCATCCCGGCGGTGCTCGGCGGCGACCACAGCAGCCCCTACGGCCTGCTGCGGGCGGTGAGCGAGCGGCACCCCGGCGTCGGCGTGCTCCACATTGACGCCCACGCCGATCTGCGCGACGCCTACCTCGGCTTTCGGTGGTCGCACGCCAGCATCTTCCACAACGCGCTGCAGCTCCCGGGCATCGCCCGCCACGTCGGGCTCGCCTGGCGCGACATCGGCGCCCGCGAGTTGGCCCGCGTGGCCGCCGAGGCCGGGCGCATCGTCGCGTTCACCGACGTCGACCTCGCCCGCGCCGAGGCCGAGGGCGAGACCTGGGCCCAGACCTGCGACCGCGTGATCGCCGCGCTGCCGCCGAAGGTCTATGTCAGCTTCGACATCGACGGCCTCGATCCGGCGCTGTGCCCGCACACCGGCACGCCGGTTCCCGGCGGGCTCTCGTGGCGGCAGCTCCACATTTTGCTCGCCAAGCTCAGCGCCGCCCGCGCCGTGGTCGGCTTCGACCTCTGCGAGGTGAGCCCCGGTCCTGCGGGCCTCGACGCCGAGGACGAGTGGGACGCCAACGTGGGCGCCCGGGCGCTGTTCAAGCTCGCAGGCTGCGCCTTGCGGAGCCGGCCCGTCGGGGCCTGAGCGGACCCCGCGGCGGCCGCATCAGTTATCGTCGGCCCGCGGCGGGCGACCTGCGCCGCCCAGGGGGACCCGGTGTCTACGGATCGCAAGCGGGAGGTCAAGGTCGGCGTCTTCGTGATCGGGCTCGCGATCGCGGGCGCGCTGACGCTGTTCATGCTGGGCGGCTCCTCCGACCTGCTGCGTGACCGCTACACGCTGCACGCCGCCTACTCCGACGTCTCGGGCCTCAAGCCCGGCGCGGTCGTGCGCCTCGCCGGCTACGACGTGGGCGAGGTCACCTCGATCAACTTCTCGGATGATCTCGGCGTGAAGGACATGTACGTGTCCATGAAGATCATGACCGAGTACCAGGTTCGCATCCGCAAAGACTCTGAGGCCCGGATCGACACGGTCGGCGTGCTCGGCGACAAGTACGTCTCGATCTCGATGGGCGACCCGACCCAGACGATGCTCAACGACGGCGAGTGGATCGAGGCCAAAGACCCGATCGACTTCCTCGAGTACAGCAAGAAGGCGACCGGCATCCTCGACTCGACCAACAACATCGCCCACAAGGTCGATCTGATGTTGGGCGACGACTCTGAGGCGGCCAAGGCGAGCCTCGCGCGCAGCTTCTCGCACCTCGAGCAGCTGCTGCAAGAGACCAAGAGCGGCAATGGCCTGCTGCACGCCATCGTCTACGATGACGGCATGACCCGAAAGGTCAACAACACGCTGGCCAACCTCGAGGGCATGAGCGCCGACCTGCGGGCCACGACCCAAGAGGTCCGCCACGGCGACGGCATCGCCCACGAGCTGGTCTACGGCGACGACGGCAAGAAGCTCGCCCAAGAGCTCTCGACCCTGGCCACGGCGCTCAGCGCGATCACCAACGACATCAAGACCAACGACTCGCTGGTGCACTCGCTGCTCTACGACCCGAGCAAGAAGCAGATGGTCGACGACCTCGCGGTGACCGCCGCGGCCCTGCGCGAGACCAGCGCGGCGATCGAGCGCGGCGACGGCACCATCGGCATGTTGGCCAACGACCCCGCGCTCTACGAAGACCTGCGGGCCCTGGTCGGCGGCGCGCAGCGCAACAAGCTGCTGCGGGCCTACATCCGCAAGACGGTCGAGAAGGGCGAAGCCGCCAACGCCGGGCCCTGGGAGCCCGTCGGCGAGTGAGCCCCGCGGCCGTCGCGGCCCTGCTCTGGCCCCGCCTCGCGAGCCAGCGCAACCGCTTCGCGCGCGCCAGCCTCGGCGAGCGGCGCACCATCGCCGCCTTCGGCGTGCTGGGCTTCGGCGCATGGGTCGGGCTCTTCGGGCTGTTCGGCTGGCTGGTGCACACCGCCTACGGCGTCGAGGTCTTCGGGCCGATCATCACCCGCCGCCTGCTCGAGATGCTGCTGGTGGGGCTGTTCTCGCTGCTCTGCTTCTCGAACACCATCGCCGCGATCTCGAGCTTCTACCTGTCGGATGACCTCGAGCTGCTGCTGTCGCTGCCGGTGCGGCGCGAGGTCTTCTTCTACGCCCGCCTGATCGACACGCTGGTGCAGTCGAGCTGGATGGTGCTGTTCTTTGGCGCGCCGGTCTTCGTGGCCTACGGCTTCGCCTACGGCGCCGGGCTGACCTACGCCCTGGCGGTGCTGGCGGTCTTGCCCGGCTTTGTGCTGCTGCCCGCGGGCATCGGGGTGTCGATCGCCAGCCTGCTGGTCTCGGGCATCCCCGCCCAGCGCGTGCGCGAGGCCATGGCCTTCCTCGGCGTGCTGGCGCTGGGCGCCGTGCTCATCCTCATCCGGCTGCTGCGCCCCGAGCGCCTGGTCAACGCCGAAGACTTCCGCAGCCTCGCCGCCTACATCGCCGAGCTCCAGACCCCGGCGCCGCTGCTCTTCCCGCCGCGCTGGGCCGTCGAGGTGATCGAGGCGGCGCTGCGCGACAAAGAGCTGCCCTGGCTTGAGCTCGGGCTGCTGACCACCGGCGGCATCGCCGCGGTGGGCGTCGCCCGCCAGATCACCGCCGCGGTCTACGACCAGGCACGGGCCAAGGCCCAGGCCGCGCGGGCGGCCCGCCTCGCCCGCAGCGGCGCCCTGGACACCCTCCTCGCGCTGTGGACCGCGCCGCTCCCGCCGGTCGTCCGGGTCATCGTGATCAAGGACGTGAAGGCCTTCTTCCGCGACCCGGGGCAGTGGAGCCAGCTCTTCGTCGTCGCGGCCATCGTCGCGATCGCCATGGCCAGCGCCTCGGCGATGCCGACCGACTTCCTCAACGGCCCGGTGGGCCAGTACCTGCGCGAGGCCTTGTCTTTCGGCGCGCTGGCCATGGTCGGCTTCATCATGGCCAGCCTCTCGGCGCGCTTCCAGTTCACCGCCGTCTCGCTCGAGGGCCGGGCGTTCTGGATCGTCCGCACCGCGCCCCTGCACCCCCAAGCGCTGCTGTTGGCCAAGGTCTGGCCCGGCCTGCTGCCGATGGTCATCATCGGCGAGGTGCTCGCCCTGGGCATCGGCCAGATCCTCGGCGCCGGCCCGATCGTGATGGCGGTGTCGGCCTTCTCGGCCCTGGCGATGGCGCTCGGCATCTCGGGCCTCGCCGTCGGCATGGGGGCGCTCTACCCCGACTTCAAGGCCGACAACGCGGCCCGCATCGCCGCCGGGCCGCCGGCCATGCTGTTCATGCTGGCGAGCATGGGGCTGGTGCTCGGGGTCGCCGTGCTGGAGGTCATCCCCGTCGGGATCTCGATGTCCCTGCGCTTCCAGGAGCGCGCGGCGACCCCGGCCGAGTGGCTGGGCCTGCTGCTGCCACACCTCGGCGTGGCCGTGCTCTGCGGGATCGCCCTGGTGGCGCCGATCCGCATCGCCGCGGCCCGGCTCTGGGCCCGCGAGCTGCCCAATTCCTGACCGGCGCCTCGCCTGGGCGCTGGCCCTCGCCGCCGGCTGCGCGCGGCCGCCGCCGGCTCCGCCGCTGACCGCCGCGCTGCAGCCCGCCTCGCCCCCGGCGGCCGAGGCCCCGACCGGGCGCTCGCGGGCCCACGCGCTGGAGGGCGAGCACGCCGCCGCGCGGGGCGACCACGCCTTGGCCGCCGCGGCGCTGGGGCGGGCCAGCTTCGAGGACCCCGGCAGCGCAGCCCTGCTGCTGCGCTGGGCCGAAGAGGCGCTGCGGGCCGGCGATCCGGCGGCCATCGCGGCGGCGCGGGCGCGCGCGGCCCGCGGACGGCAGCCGCCGGCGGTCCAGGCGGCGCTGCAGGCCCTGGCCGAGGCCGCGACCGGCGCGGAGCCCGACGCCCTGCTGCGGACCTTCGCCGCGGCCCACCCCGCGGACGGGCCTGGCGCCGCCCTGGCCACCGCCGCCCTGCTGCGGGTGCTCGGCGCCGCCGCCCCCCGCGCCGCCGCGCCCCTCTGCCCGCGGGCCCCGGCTGCTGCGCGGCTCCCCGGCTGTGTCTCACCGCCCGCCCTCGATGAGATCGACGCGCTGGAGGCTGCGCTGCGCGCGACGGTCGCAGCCGGGGACCCGCTGCGCGCCCTCTGGCTGGCCGACCGCCGCTGGACGACGGGAGACGCCCCGCGGGGCGCCGTCCTCGACGACACCCTCGCGGCGGCCGAAGCGGCGGGGGATCCGCGGCGCCAGCGCTGCTGGTCCGCGCTGGCCCAGACCGACCCGCGCGGACCGCCCCCGCCGGGCCCGCGTTACGCGCCGCCTCCCGCGAGCGGGCCCCGCCCGTCGGCCCGGCCGGACCGCACCGGCCCCTCCCCGGTCTCGCCGCCCTCCGACCCGCCGTCCCCGGCCCCCGGGTCCCCGCCCGACGCCGACCCGGACGCCGCGCTCCGCGCACAGCTCGCCGTGCGCGACGGGCTGTGGAGCCCCTGCCCCGCGCGCCCCTGAGGCCCCATGCCCGCGCCCCTCTGCCGCAGCGCCGCCGCCCTCGCGCTGTGCCTCGCCCTGACCGCCTGCGCCAAAGAGACGCGGCCGGCGCGCGTGCCGGTCGACGACCCCGACCGGGTCGTGCGCGAGCTGCGGGGCCGGACGCTGCCCGCGGGCCTGAGCGCGCCCTTTCGCATCAAGGTCGAGGCGCCGGGCCGCGGCGGCAGCACCGTGGGCGGCCTGCTCATCGGCGCGCCCGACCGGGTCCGGGTCGACGTGCAGACCCCGCTGCGCACCTCGCTCTACATGGTCGCCACCGACGGCGCGGCCCTCCACGTCTGGGACGCCCAGGCCTCGACCTTCTACCGGGGCGATGACGGCGTCGCCGCCCTGGGCGCGCTGAGCCAGGGTGCCGTCCAGGGCGTCGATGTCGTGCAGCTGCTCACCGGCGGCCTGCCGCTGGCCGACGCGCCGGTCCTGCACACCGGCGCCTCGGAAGAGGGCGTGCTGGTCGTGCTGCAGGCGCCCCACGACCTGCTGCTGCGGGCCAGCCTCGACGCCCGCCCGGCGACCGTGCGCTGGCTCGAGCTCGGCCAGGGCGCGCCCGGCTGCGCGTCTTGCCCCTTGCAGTCGGTGGCGCTGCGCCTCGAGGTCACCGCGGTGCAGCGGGTCGGTCCGCTGGCCCTCCCCGAAGAGCTGAGCCTGCACCTCGTGCCCCTCGACATGCGGGTCTCGCTCAGCTTCTCCCGCTGGCAGCCCACCACGCCGGTCGAGGCCGCCTTCGCGCTGCAGCCTCCCCCCGGCGCCGTCGAGAAAGACCTGGTGGCGGCGATCACCGAGGCCGCCGCCCGCCGGGGGCGCCCGCTCTCGGTGGCGCCGCCCGCCCCTGCGCCGACCGGGTCCAGCCCCGCCGAGGCCGCGCCGCCCGCGCCCTAAGCGGGGGGCGCCAAGCGCAGGTCCTGCACCTTCAGGCTCAGGCTGCGCCGGCCCTGCCAGGTGTCGACGCCGAGCTGCACGAGCAGGTCGACCCGCTCGCGCAAGGCAGGCTCTGCCTCGGGCGGCGCCCGGAACCAGACCGCCTTGGCCCGGCCGACCAGGAAGCGGAGGTGGGCGTCCTCGCGGCCCATCCGGCGCACGTCTTGGGCCAGCACCCCGCGGAGCACGAAGAGCGGCTCCTCGTTGCCCTTGCCGAAGGGGCCGAGCTGGGCCAGCTCCTCGACCGCCGACAGGTCCAGCTCGCTGGATGTGAGCGCGGCGTCGGCGAGGTCTTGGGGCACGAACAGGTCGCCGTCGTCCAGGGCGGCGGCCCAGGCGTCGAGGCGGGCGGCGAGCGCCGGCAGATCGGCGCGCAGCACCTCAAAGCCGGCCGCGAAGGGGTGGCCCCCGAAGCGCACCAGCAGATCGCGGGCCGCCTCGAGGCCCCGCACCGCGTGCACGCCGGGGATCGAGCGCACGCTGCCCCGGCCCCGATCCCCCGACATGGCCACGACCGCGACCGGCCGGTGGAGCTGGTCTTTGAGCTTGCCGGCCACGATGCCGACGACGCCGCGGTGCCAGGGGGTCTCGCCGCTGAGCGACTCTTCGCCCGACACGACGACGAAGGCGGGGGTCGGGCTGGGCACGGCCGCCAGCGCCTCGCGCTCGGCTTCGTGCTGCAGCGCCTGCCGGTCGCGGTTGAGCGCGCTGAGGCGCTCGGCCCGGACCCGGGCGGCCGCCGGGTCGCGCTCGTTGAGCAGCTCGACCACCAGCCCGGCGTGCTCGAGCCGCCCGGCGGCGTTGATGCGGGGCCCCACGTGAAAGCCGAGCTGCCAGGCCTCGATGGGCTCACCCGGCTTGAGGCCTGAGGCCTCGAGCAGCGCGCCGAGCCCGGGCTGGTGCTGCCCCCGGCTCAGCTCGGCGAGGCCGAGCGCGACGATCGCCCGGTTCTCGAGGTTGTCGAGCGGCACCATGTCGGCGACGGTGCCGATGGCGGCGAGCTTGAGGAAGGATCGGAGCACCGCCTCGCGCCGGGGGTGGTCGGCGAGCAGCGCCTGGGCCAGCTTGAGGCTGACCCCACAGGCCGCCAGCGCCTTGTTGGGGTAGGCGCAGCCCTGCTGGGGCGGGCAGAGCACCGCGAGCGCAGCCTCAGGCACGCTCTCGCCGTCGGGCAGGTGGTGGTCACAGACGATGACGTCGATCCCCGCCGCGGCGGCGGCGGCCACCGGGACGTGGTCCCGCACGCCAATGTCGGCGGTGACGATGAGCTGCACGCCCTCGCGCTTGGCCCGCTCGACCGCGGCCATCGTGAAGCCGTAGCCCTCGTCGAAGCGATCGGGGATGTGCCAGCGCAGGTCGACCGGGCCCGGCGCGGCCAGCCGCAGCGCGTGCTGGAGGATGAGGCTGCTCGTGGTGCCGTCCACGTCGTAGTCGGTGACCACGAGGATGCGCTCGCCCCCGGCGAGGGCGGCCCGCAGGCGCTGCAGCGCCCGGTCCATCCCGCGCATGAGCAGCGGATCGGCCGCGGTGATGTGCTCGAGCGTCGGGTGGAGCCAAGCGGCGTCATCGACCGGCGGCGGCCGCACCGCGAGGCAGCGCTCGACCAGGCGCGCCCCGGGCGCGAGGGGCCGGACCTGGGGGCGCAGGGCCCAGCGCCGGCCGCCCAAGGACAGCTCGTCTGCGATCAATTCGCCTCCAATGCATAGGCTGCGTGGCCGACGCGCCCCTGCGGCGCCGCGAGGATCCCGCGGCGTCGACCGCCGGGTGCGCGCGGGGGGACCATGTGCGAGGATGGTGGGGGTGCCGGCATAGGCGCGCCCGCGCGGCTCGACAAGCGGCGCTCCCGCGCTGACCGCCCCCGTGACCCCGTGCCCCCCGACCGAGGCCCCGTTGACCGAGACGCCGCGCCCACCCGCCCCCGACGTCCATCCCCGTCGGCGCGCCCGCCTCCACGACCCCGGCGGCCTGCGGGTGCTGGTGGTCGAAGACCAGCCGCTGATCCGCGAGCTGCTCTGCGAGCTCGTCTCGTCCTGGGGCTACGCGGTCGAGGGGGTCGACTCGCTGGGCGGCGCCCGGGCCCGGGTCGCCGGCGTGGCGGTGGTGCTGCTCGACCTGCAGCTGCCCGACGGCGAGGGCATGAGCCTCGTGCCCGAGCTGCAGACCCTCTCGCCGCCGCCGGCGGTCATCGTCAGCACCGGCTTTGGCACGGTCGAGAACGCCATCCAGGCCCTGCACGAGGGCGCCTTCGGCTTCCTGCTCA
>JBJONS010000566.1:0-4653 GCA_046051725.1 Pseudomonadota bacterium
TGGTCAAGGGCACCAGCTCTGCGGTGAGCTGGGCCGCGGCTTCGGCCGCGTCGGCGGCGATCTGGCGCTTCTCTTTGTCCGTGTCGGCGTTGATCGCGCGGGCGGTGGCCGAGACCGCGTAGGCGGTCATCTGGGCGGCCTTGGCCACGACCATGGTGTGCGCCTGCTTCCACTCGACGTAGGGAGTGAGCGCCGGCGCGGCGTTGCACACCATGAGCAGCTGCTGGAGCTGCGGGGCGTCGCTGGCCCGGCTCAAGTTGTAGCGGATGCCGGCGATGGTCAGGTTGTCGCCGATGAAGGACTCGACCGGGGGCAGGCCGGTGTAGGGGCAGGCAGACAGGTCGACCCGCCGCGCCTTCTCGGGTCGGGCTTCGGCAGGGGGGGCCGCGGCCCACAGGGCGACGGTGGCAAGCGAGGCACAGAAGAGCCCCCGCGTGTGGGCGCAGACAGGCCCCGCGGGCGGGCTCGGTGGTGCTTGTCTCTGGTCCATGGGTCACTCTCGTCGGGAAGGCAACTGGGGCGGAGGCCGAGGGGGGTGCCCTCGGCGCGCGAGAGAGCCGGGCCCGGCTCAGGGTCCGGGCCGGTCCAGAAGGTCAGGAGGTTCAGCGGGGTCCATTCCCCAAAGGCAGCAGCGCGCCGCCCGAGGGCGACACAATCCACGGCCAACGGTCGACCCTGGAAGGGGGCATACCCGCGCACGCATCGCGCGGGTGCGCCCACCCATCAGGAGTGGGCGGCGAGGAGCCTCGCCGCGGCCAGCATAAACCTGCATCTCAAGCCGGGCGCGATGGCCTGGGCAGGTGGAGTCGCTCGGCGGCGCGGGGTGAGGGGCACCACAAGCGGCGGGCCCCCGTCGGGAGGCAGCGGCTGTCGGGGTGCTGAGAGGCCGCGCGGCGACCCTGCCTGGAAAGTAAGCTTACCGGCTGTATCGCGCAAGGTGTCCTGGACCAAAGCGCCGGCAGTCCACCAGCGGGGGCGCGAGGCGGCGGTCGGCCGATGGGGGCCTGCGCGGGGGATTCGAGGTGACCTTGCGGCCGGCTGCGCCTGGGCCGCGCACGCGGGCAGGGCCGGCGGTGACCGCGCGGACCGCAGTGACATGGCGCCCCGTCGGCTGCGCCGCCGGCGCCCGTCCTCCCGGCTCGGGCGGTCGCCCTCGGTCGGCGGGGCCGACCGGGCCTGCGGCCCGCCCTCCGGCCGGGCTGGCGCGCGCGAGGCGGCCACGGGCGCAAGATCGAACGGGAACAGCGTCCCCGCGGTTGATCCGCGCCGGTCGGCGCTGCCCGCGCCCACCCCCGCCTCGCGCGCGGCAGGGAGCGGAGCGGCCGCGCAGCGGGTCGCCGGGCCCGCCCGGCGACGGAGCGCAGCGACCCCGCGCAGCGCCCGGCCCGCCGGCAGGGCCGGCGGGGCCGCCCCGCAGATCGACCGGAGGCTGGCCCCCCCGGCAAATTGCAGGTGACAAGGACGGCCGGCGCGGCGCCTTGGGCGGCGGCGCCAGGACCAGCGGCGCGCGCCGGATTAGCGGCCCGCCCGCCTTGGAGCGCCCGTGCACGACCGAACCCCACCCCCCGACCGCCTCCCGCTGATCGTGCTGACGGTCGGCGCGGCCATCGGCCTGCTCTTCGCCAGCGTGTCGACCTTCGACTTCGCCCAGCACCTCGACCGCCAGGTGCACGGCCTGCACTGCAGCATCATCCCGGGCCTCGGCGCCCCCGACGCCAGCGGCACCAGCGGCTGCCACGTCACGCTGATGAGCCCCTACAGCTCGGTGCTGCGCAGCCTGTTCTGGGGCGGCCTGCCGGTCAGCCTGCCCGGCATGTCGATGTTCGCCTACCTGCTCTGGCGCGGCGCGTCGGGGCTGCTGTCGGCGGATGGGCAAGACAAGGGCGCCGCCCAGGCCCTGCTCGCCGCCGCGACCATCCCCCTGCTGACCAGCCTCGGCATGGGCACGCTGTCGCTGTTCGTGCTCGACGCCCTCTGCAAGGTCTGCCTCGGCATCTACATCGGCAGCCTGGTCAGCTTCGTCGGCGCCGCCTGGTCCTACCGGGCCCAGGGCACCGGCCGGGGCGGCATCGGCGACCCCATCGGTGAGGGCCCCGCCGCGACCTCGGGCCGCGCGCTCGGCCTGCTCGGCGCGCTGGTCGGCTTTGTCGCCGTGCCCGCCGCCGCGTGGGCCGCGCTGGTGCCCGACCATGGCAAGTACATCGGCACCTGCGGCAAGCTCACCGTGATGGACGACCCGAAGGGCGTGCTGCTGCCCCTCGACCCGCACCCGGGTGGTCGGCTGTCGATCGAGGTGCTCGACCCGCTCTGTCCATCGTGCAAGGGCTTTGAAGAGCGGCTGCTGAGCTCGGGCCACGCCGAGGCCCTCGACCGCAAGGTGCTGCTCTTCCCCCTCGACAACTCGTGCAACTGGATGGTCGGGGGCACCATGCACCCCGGCGCCTGCACGATCTCCGAGGCGGTGCTCTGCGCCAAGGCCGACGCCAAGCAGGTGATCGACTGGGCGTTCGTGCACCAAGAGCAGATCCGCACCGAGGCGGCCGCCGACCCCGAGGCCGCCAAGCGCCTCGTGGTCAGCCAGTTCCCCGCCCTCAAAGACTGCGTGGGCAGCGCCAACGCCCGCGCCCAGCTCAACCACAGCCTGCGCTGGGCGGTCCGCAACGAGCTGCCCGTCCTGACCCCGCAGCTCTACGTCGACGGCGTGCGCCTCTGCGACGCCGACACCGATCTGGGCCTCGACTTCGCGCTGGGCACCATCCTCTCGTCGCCCGCCGCTGCGCCTGCGGGGGCCGCCGCCCCTGCTGGAGGTGCCCGATGACCCGCCTTGAGCTCCCCCTCGGCGTCCTGACCGGTCTGGTGCCGGTGGGCTTAGCGGCCTCGTGGATCCTGTCGGCCAATGGTCGGCTGGCCGAGTCTGAGGCCGCCCCCGACAGCCAGCCCGCGGTGGCCGTCGCCCAGGCCGATGAGCGCGGCTACTGCACCCCGGCGCTCAAGGCCGTGCTTCGGCGCGTCTTGACCAGCTGCGGCCTCGTCGGCGCCGACGGCACCGGCGGGCGCGGCTGCCAGCCGGCCAACGCCAAGAGCGTCGCCACGATGGAGGGCGAGGACTTCAACGCGCTCTTCCTGCCCCTGGCCGAGCGCGCCGCCATCATCGAGTTCGACAAGAACGACGCCGGGCTCGACGCCCAAGACGCCGCGCTGGTCGAGAAGGTCTTCGCCCAGCGCGGCGGCGCCAGCTACTTCTTGGTGGTCGCCCGCGCGAGCCCCGAGGGCAGCGCCGTGCACAACAGCGAGCTGAGCGAGCAGCGCGGCCGGGCGGTCATGGATCACCTCTCCAAGACCTTCCAAGACCCCGAGCTCGAGCGCGAGGTCGGTCTGCTGTGGCTCGGTGAAGAGTATGCCCAGCTCGACGCTGACTTCTGCGCGTGGAGCCGGAGCGGCGGCGCGGACTGTGACCCCAAGGCCATCAACCGGAGCGCCTTCCTCGCATGGATCGACTGCCGCATCTGAGCCCCTCTGTCGCCCCCGCGGCCCGCGCCCCGTCTGGCCTCGCCCTGCGCGCAGCCTGCGGGCTGGGCCTCACGCTGCTGTCCTGTGACGGCGGCGGGGGCGCGCCGCCCACCCCGGCGCCGAGCCGGGTCGACGTGGTGGCCGCCGCCCCGCAGGCCAAGGCCGACATCGCCGGCTTCTGCGAGGCCCGCCCCGCCGCCGGCGCGCGCCCCACCCTGGCCCTGCCCGCCCTCGACGGCAGCCTCGCCGCGCCGCCGCTGACCGGCAAGTGGACCTGGGTCAACGTCTGGGCGACCTGGTGCGGCCCCTGCGTCGAAGAGATGCCCCGGCTCATCGGCTGGCCCGACAAGCTCAAGAACGACGGCGTCGACGTGCAGCTCGTGTTTATGTCGACCGATCTTGAGCCCGCCCAGCTCGCCGCCTTCGCCAAGCGCAACGCCTGGGCCCCGCCCACCCTGCGCATGGCCGACGGCAGCGCGGCGCCGGCCTGGGTCGAGTCGCTGAACCTCGGCCTCGCGCCGGTCTTGCCCCTGCACCTCTTCGTGAACCCGCAGGGCGAGGTGGTCTGCGCCCGCGCCGGCTCGGTGCAGAGCGACGCCTACGGCACTGTGAAGGCCCTGCTCAAGGGCGAGGCGGGCTGAGCCCGCGGGCCGCCGCGGCTTTGCCCCCCCTTCGCCCTCGGCCTGCCCCCGCGTCGTCGCCGAGGCCCGTCGGCGGAGGCCCGGTGCGGGGATAGGGGCGGCCTCGCCCTGGAGGTCCCATGCCCCGCGCCAAGCCCCCGCACCGCCCCGCAGCGCGTCATTTTGACCAAGGGGCTGCGCACCGTGGCCGCCCCGCCGCCCGGGCCCCGCGCCGCGCCGCCCTCACCCTGCTGGCGCTGGTCGGCGCCTGCGCCAAGTCCGCGCCGGTTGAGGCTCCCGCAAGCGCGCCGGGGGCCGTGGGGCAGGCAGGGGGCGCCGGCCTGCGCGCGGGCGGCCCGCCGCTGGTGGGGGCGCCGGCCGCCGGTCGGCCCCTGCTCGACCCGATCGACCTGCCCCCGGAGGGTGAGGGTGACCGCCTGCGGGTGAGCCCCGCCGGCCGCCTCGGTGACCGTCGCTGGCCGGTCGCCTTCCACCCCCTCATCTCGGCGGGGAAGGACAGCGG
>JBJONS010000567.1:0-4493 GCA_046051725.1 Pseudomonadota bacterium
GGCGCTCGGCGGCGGCGCGTCGGGCGCGCGGTTGATCCACACGAGCAGCGCCACCACAGTCAGGGCCAGCCCGGCCACCGCCGCCCACAGGCCGAGGCCCGGCCGCCCCGGCGCGCTCACCGGCGCGCTCGGCTTCGGCGCCGCCGGCTGCACCCCCGCCGGCGCGCGCTCGCCCACCACCCACTGCCGCAGCCGCGGCCACTCGTCGATCAGCAGGTCGCTGGTCAGCTCGAGGCTCGGGTCGGCCGTCGCCCCGCTGCGCCGCAGCAGGCCCGCCGCGCTCAGCCGCTCGACCACCTCGTCGATCGCGTCGCCCGCGCCGACCGCCGCCCGCGCCGCCGAGAGGGGGCGCCGCAGCCGCCGCACCAGCCGCCCCGGCTCGCGGTCGATCAGCGCGAGCAGCAGGGCCCGGGCCACCGGCTGCGCGCGGTTCGGGTCGAGGGCGCCCCAGGTCGCCTCGGCGTGCTGGGCCACCACTTGCTGCACCCCGCCGAGCTTGGCCGCCGCCGGCCGGCTCAGGCCGCCGGTCGGGTGGCCGCGCCACAGCAGGTCGAGCAGCAGGCTCAGCCGCGGCAGCGCCCCGGGCGTCGCCCCGGCGTCGAAGACCAGCCGCACCCCGAGGTCGTCTTGAAAGCGGTAGCCCACCGCCTCGAGCGGCTTGTGCACGATCTCTTGGAGCTGCTGCGGCCCCGGCTCGCGCAAAAAGACGCGGTGGTGGTCATCGTAGAGCACCGCGTCAAAACTCTGGCCCGAGGGCTCGAGCGGGATGTTCGCGCAGCGGCCCAGGGCGTCGACCCGCAGCGTGCAGAGGACCATGAAGTCGCTGCCCGGCGCCGCGGCGAGGGCCCACAGGCGGTTGATGAAGCGGCGGGCCTCGGCGGCCTCGACCCGGCCCGACAGCGCCTCGTCGAGCTGATCGACGATCAGCAGCAGGCGCCCGTTGCGCGGCCGCTCGGCGGGCAGGGCGCGGTCGAGCTCGGCCAGCGGCTGGTCGCCCGGCCGCATCCAGGCCCAGCTCCAGCCCGGCTCGCCGCCCCGGGCCAGCAGCGCGGGCAGCACGCCGGCGAAGACCAGCGAGGACTTGCCGGTGTGCGCCGCGCCGACCACCGCCAGCAGCCGCGGGTGCCCGCCGACGTCGAGGCGCTGCATGGCGGCGAGCACCGCGTCGCGCTCGTGGCTGCGGCCGAAAAAGGCGCTGGCGCGGTCCATCCCAAACGGTGCGAGGCCCGGGAAGGGCCGGAAGCGGTACGGCCGCACGCTCGGCTGGGCCGCCGGCATGAGCAGCTGCAGGGCCGCCGCGTCGCCCGGGCGCCCCTCGCGGGCCAGCGCGCGAAAAGCGTGCAGCAGGGCGTCCTCGACGGATTGGTTCTCGCGCAGCAGGCCCCGGTGAAAGACCTCGGTGAACCGGGTCATGCCCTCAGGAGACAGCGGCCAGCGCGGGCAGATCACCGCCGGGGCGCCGGCGAGGTGCAGCGACAGGCCGAACAGCGCGTGGTTGCTGGCCCCTTCGTCGACCGCGTTGCGCTCGTACACGCTCAGGATGACGACCTGCAAGCCATTGAGCAGCGGTCGCAGCGCCTCGCACAGCGCGTCGGTGGTGTGGTCGGCCCAGGCCAGCCCCGGCGTGTCGCTGCCGAGCCCGACCACCGGCCGCTCTTCGCTGCCCCCGGCCCGGCAGAGCAGGTGCAGCAGGCTCAGCGGCGAGACCCCGGCGCGGGCCGCCGCCTCTTCGGTCACCCGGCCGAGCGAGGCGTTGATCAAGAAGTCGCGGTCGGGGTCGACCCAGGGGGTGCCGGTGGCCGTCGCCCGCAGGGCGGCGAGGTGGGCCCCCATCAGGCGCTCGGGCCCGGTGCCGGCGATGAGCCCGGCGCCGTCGTGGTCGGGGCGCGGCCCGGCGGCGGCGGGCTGGGCCAGCCACGTGTAGCGGATGGGCGCGTCGAGGACGGCCTGCAGCGGGGTGCCCTTGGGGTCGACGGGCAGAAGCTCCCACGGCAGGCGGAACAGCTCGGCCGCGTCGCTCTCGATGACCACCCGGGTCAGGGCGCCGTCGCGGCGGGCCTGCCGCAGCTTGGCGCGCGCGGCGACCCAGCCGGCGTCCTCGAGCATGCGGGCGAGCTGGGCCCCGAGGCGGCGCAGGGCCGCGCCGACGTGCTCGCGCTTGCGCAGGTTCGCGAGGTCTTGGAGCCAGCCCTTGGTCCAGGGGATGCTCACCGCCCGCGGCGGCCCGCCGTCGACCCGCAGCTGGTACCAGGCGCCGTCCCCGGCCACGGTCAGCGGCGTGGGGGTGGCCGCCGCCCGCCGCAGCTCGATGTGCACGGTCGAGGCGTTCATCAGGCTCCCACGGGCGGCGGCGGGGGCGGCGCGGCGCGCCGGAGCAGGCTGGACAAGGTGGGCGGCGGCCCGGTCCAGGCCGGCCGGTAACCAGATCGACACCGGGGCGCGCGGGCGGGCGTCCGCTCTGTCCGCGGCGCGGCGGCGAGGGATCGGGCGCCCCGCGGGCGCGGGCGCCCGCGGCCCGGCGCCTGCGCGGGTCGCGGCGGGGCCGCTCCGTCGGGGCTGCGCCCCGACCGGCTGCGCCGCCGCTCCGGCCCCGTGGCGCGCGCGAGGCGGGCCCGAGCGGGGGCGCCGCCCTCCCTCCTCCTCTGCGAACATGACGCGCTGCACGTCAACGTGGGAGCTCGGCCCCCTCCGCTTGGGCCGCGATCTCGGTCGGGGCGCCCCAGGGCAGGCGCAGGGGCGCCGCCGCCCCGGGCAGCAGCGGGCTGCGGTCGGGCCCCGGCTCAAACCGGGCCGCGCCGTCGGCCGCCCGCCAGGCCACCAGCTTCATCGCCGGCACCCCGCCGAGCGGCAGGGGCAGATCACCGCCGTAGACGCCATCCCCCAGCGCCCGCAGGGCCACGCCCCGCGCCGGATCCCAGCCGCCCAGCTCGGGGCCGGCGCCGACGACCCGCAGCTCTTCGCCGGGCTGCAGCGCCGCCTCGGCCCGGGCCGGCCAGGGCACGACCGGCCGCGGCGGCAGCTCCCCCGCCCCGTCGAGCACCCAGACGGCCACCTCTCCCGCGCTCACCCGCAGCTCGGGCGGCAGGTGGGTGACCGGGTGCCCCTCCACCCCCGACGATCCGGGGCCGAGGCAGAGGCGCAGGGGCTGGCCGACCAGCGCCGCGGGCGCCGCCACCCGCGCCGGCTCGCGCCCGGTGCTCAGCAGCACCAGCGCCCGTTGGTCGGCGGACACGCGCTCGAGCAGCACGTGGTCGGGCCCGAGCGAGAGCGTGCGCCCCGCCGCGCTGCGCAGCGCCGGCAGGTGGGCCCGGGCCGCCTGCAGCCCGGCGATGGCCCCGGCCCGCCGGCCCTCTTGCCCCCAGGGCATCGAGGCGCGGGTGGCCGGCTCTTTGGCCCCGGGCAGCAGGGCCTCGGTGCCCCAGGTCAGGCTCGGGGTGCCGCGCAGCGCAAAGAGCAGCAGCAGGGCGGCGTCTGCGCGGCGCGCGTCGCCGCCGCAGGCCTCGATCAGGCGCTCGGTGTCGTGGTTGTCGAGGAAGGTGATGAGCTGGGGCGCCTCTTGGCCGGGCAGAAAACCCGCCACCGGCGCCGCCCAGAGGCGGTCGAGCTCGAGCGTCGCGGCGAGGCGGGCGGGCTGGCCCCTGCAGGCCGCGTCGATGAGGGCGTAGCGCAGGGCAAAGTCGAAGATGGCGTCAAAGTGGCCCCCCTCGACGGTGCGGCGCAGGGCCAGGGGGTCGCCGGTGAAGTCCTCGGCCAGGGTCCAGACCCCGCCCGGCCGCGCGGCGTCGAGGCGGTCGTTGAGCCGGGCGAGGGCGTCGAGCGGCATGTGGCCCACCGCGTCGACCCGCAGGCCGTCGACGCCGAGGTTCACCAGGCCCAGTGTGGCGTCCAGCAGGTGATCTTCGACCGCGGGCAGCTCTTGGGCGAGGTCGGGCAGGCCGTGCACGTCGCCGGTCACCCGCTGCACCGGGTCGCTCCAGTCGCGCACGTCGCCGGCCTGGTGGAACCAGCCGGGCTGCAGCAGCAGCAGGGGGCTGCCCGGGCCGACGTGGTTCCAGACCACGTCGAGCACGAGGCGCATGCCGCGGGCGTGCAGGTCGCCGGCCAGGCCGGCGAGGGCGTCGGCGTCGCCAAAGCGCGGCTCGACCGCGCCGAGCTCGTGGACCCAATAGCCGTGAAATGCGCCCCACTCGTTGATCTTGTCTTGGCGGCTGCGGCTGATCGGCGAGATCCAGACCGTGCCCACGCCGAGCTGGTCGAGGTAGGGCAGCTTCTCGCGCAGGCCCGCGAGGTCGCCGCCGTGCCAGCCGTGCGGGTCGTCGGGGGCGGTGCTGCCCGGCACGTCGGGCAGGCCGTCGGCGAAGCGGTCGACCATCACGAAGTAGATGAGGTCGGCGTCGCGGGCCGAGGGCGGCGCCGGCGGCAGGGGGCGCGGGGGCGGGCGGCAGGCGGCGAGGGCCAGGCCCGCGAGGACCCAGCGCGCGCGCCGGCGCCGG
>JBJONS010000568.1:0-4532 GCA_046051725.1 Pseudomonadota bacterium
CGACCAGGAGCGAGGGTCGCCATGAGCATCAGCAGCGTCGGCTTCGGCGCCCCCCTGTGGAACGTCGCCGGCATCCGCACCGGCGCGCCCCGGGCCGCCCCCGAGGCCACCGCCGCGGCGATCAACGGCGTCGAAGAGGGCCTCGCGCTGCGCACCTTCGTCGAGCGCCTCGAGGCGCTGCAGGCGGCGGTCCACGACGTGCGCCGCATGGCCCGCCAGAGCGCGCTCGGGCGGCTGAGCGCCAGCGCCCGGCCGGCCACCCTGCGCGGGGCGGCGGTCAGCGATCTGAAGCCCGGCGGCGGCGTCATCCCCGGCACGAAGGCCCGGCTCGCCTCGACCGCCGAGGTCAACACCACCCCGACCAGCTTCGGGCCCCGCGGCCCGGCGTGGGCGGTCGGGGTGTCGACCGCCCCGGTCACCATCGGCGGCACCTACACCGGCGCGGTCGACGAGACCTACACCGTGTCGAGCCAACAGACCCGCACCGTGGGCGGCGGGCAGCCGATCGCCCTGCGGGTCTACAACAGCGCCGGGGCGCAGGTCGGCACGGCCACCTTCGCCGGCGGCAGCCCCGCAGGCACGCAGGTCGCGCTGATCGACGGCCTGACGGTCAGCTTGGGCGCGGGGGTGGTCTCCTCCCTCGACGAGTTCAGCTTCTCGGTCTCGGCCAGCACCGGCACCGACCTCGACCCCGACCTGCCGATCGGCGGCGTCCGCAACAGCGACCCCGAGCTCGAGGACGCCACACCGGTGACCGCCGGCAGCTTCTCGGTCAACGGCGCGGTGATCAGCGTGAGCCTCGCCGACACGGTGCGCGACGTGCTCGACCGCATCACCGCCAGCGCGGCGGGCGTGGTCGCGACCTACGATGACCTGACCGACACCGTGCTGCTCGAGCGGGCGACGGTCGGCGCCCTGCCCATCACCCTCGCCGGTGACACCAGCGGCCTGCTCGCCGCGCTGAAGCTGAGCGGGGCGACGCTGACCCCGGGCACTGACCCGACCACCAGCCCGAGCAGCGGGGACTTGGCGACCGAGGCCATGGCCGGCTTCACCGCGCTGGCCGGCGTCACGGCGGGCTCCTTCCAGATCAACGGCCAGCTCGTCAGCCTCGACCCGGCCACCGACTCGCTCTCCGACGTGCTCGACGCGATGAGGGCCGCCGTCCCGGGCCTGCGGGCCAGCCTGGGCGCCGACGGCGTGGTCAGCCTCAGCGCCGACGTCAACCTGCGGCTCGACGGCGACACCACCGGCCTGCTCGCGGTGCTGGGCCTGGATGGCGCCACGGCCACCGCGGTGGCCGGCGCCGGGCGGTCGATGAGCGGCGCCGCGGCGCGGCGCCTCGCCGACGCGATCAGCGAGCTGCAGGCCCCTCTCCGCGCGCTCTACACCGTGGCTGAGGGCGCCGCGGCGCGGGTCCTCGCGCCGGGCCAGCGCGCGGTGGCGGCGGCGGTGGGCACCGGCCTGGGCGGCGCGCTCGACCAGCGGCAGCGCTTCGGCTTCGGGTTCAGCTTCTCCGCCCCCGCCGAGGGCGAGGGCCCGCTGCAGATCGAGGCCCGCACCCTCTCCGCCCAGCTGCGGCGCAACCCGCGCGAGCTGGCCCGCCTGCTCATCGGCGGGGACCGCCGGGGCGGCCTGCTCGGGGCCCTCGACGACGGGCTGCGCAAGACCATCCGCGAGGCCCGCGCCGCCGAGAACAGCCGCGGCGCCTTGCTCGACCGCTACGCCTGAGGGGTGCCCGGCGGGCGGCCCCCCGCGGCGCTCACCACCAGCCCTTGCTCGCGTCGGCCTTGCGCACGCCGCCGAACAGGCCGAGCGCGCCGCCGATGCCGGCGGTCACCCCGGCCCGGCCGCCGATGCGCAGGCCCTCGGCCCCATAGGCCAGCGAGCCCTTGGCCGAGGCCCCGACGCCGGCCGAGGCCTCGCCCTCAGCCCCGCCGTAGAGCTCGACGTTGGTGAAGGGCAGGCGAAAGCCGCCCTCGGCCTTGCCGCTGGCCCGGCCGGCGTAGGCGCCGATGCCGGCCTCGCCCTGCGCCGAGACGCCGTCCCAGCCGGCCTTCAGCTGGCCCTTGGCCGCGGCGGTGGCCGACATCAGCGAGGCGTCGGCCTCGCCCTTCAGCCGGGCGAAGCTGTTGAGCTGCTTGTCGCCCTCGGCGTGGCCGGCGACCAAGGCGCCCGCGGCCCCGAGCTCGGCCGAGGCCTCGAGGCCCTCAGCGCCTAGCGACACGCCCAGCTCGGCCGCGCGGCGGCCCTGCATCGTGTCGAGGTGGTTCTTGTCGTCGCCGGCGCGCACCGCCTGGCCGACGTTCTCGGCCTCGCCCTTGGCGCTGACCTTGGGCAAGAAGGACGCGATGCTCTGCGGCTCGTCGTCGAAAAGGCTCTGGTCGCCGGCCTGGTGGCGGTCGGACCGATCCGCGCCGAGGATGCCCTTGGCCACGTCCTCTGCCTCGCCCTCAAAACTCGCCTCGTCCTCGCCGGCGCCCGCCCCGCTGAGGTAGCCGGCGGCAGCGCCGAGGCCCGAGCCCACCGCGCCGATGCCCGCGCCGGCGTAGCCAGCGGCGGCGCTCAAGCCCGAGCCCGCGTAGCCGGCCGCCGAGCTGAGGGCCGACATGATGCCCCAGCCGCCTGACGAGGTGGGGGCCTGGGCGGGCGCCGGGTTCGAGGCGGCGCGGGCCGCTTGGGCGCGGGCGACAGCTTGGCGGTGGACGTGGCTCATGGACCCTCCGGCTTGGTCAGGTTAGCCGTTTCGGGCCGGCAGCGCAGCTGCTTCAGCGCATCCGCAGCGCGCCCATCAGCGCGGCGATCATCAGCCGCGCGCTGGCCGGGTTCGCGTCGTCGCTGCCCATCGAGACGACGACGCTGACGTCATCTCCGCGGGTGCGGAAGGCCTGGACGCCGAGCACGCCCATGTGGCCCTCGAGCTCGGGCAGGCGGCGCAGGGCCGGGCTCAGCTCGCCGAGGCGCCAGCGCATCAGGCCATTCCCGCACCACAATCCGCGCACGAAGCGGTGCTGGGGCGCGCCCAGCGCGGCGAGGGTCTCCGGGCGCAGCAGCCCGCCAGCGAACAGCGCGTCAAGGAAGCGCAGCAGGTCATCTTCGGTGGAGGCGGCGCCGCCGCCGGCCTCGTCTACGGTGATCGCCGGAGCCGCCGACAGGTCGACCCCCTGCAGGTAGACCGGCCGCAGGGCCGTGCCGCCCGCCGCCGGCGCGCTGCGCCCCGGGTAGAAGCTGCGCGCCATCCCCAGCGGCTCGAAAATACCCGCGTGCACCTGATCGACGAAGGGCGCGCCGCCGGTCTGCTCGAGCGCCCGGCCGAGCAAAAGGTAGCCGGTGTCGCTGTAGTGGAAGGTGGCGCCGGGCGGGGCCACCGCCCGCTGCTCGGCCCGGGTCAGCTGCAGCAGGTCCTCAGGCGTCCAGGCCCGCTGGGGCGCCGCCACCGCCCGGTCGGCCGCCCCGCCGGCGGGCCCCGCCGGATCAGCAAAGTAGTCCGCCACCCCCGAGGTGTGGCTGAGCAGGTGGCGGATGGTCACCTGACCCGAATGGTCGGCGCCGTCGACCACGAACAGGCCGGCGAGCACGGGCGCGGGCAGCAGATCGGCCACCTTGTCGTCGAGGCGCAGCGCGCCGGCGTCGAGCGCCCGGCCGACCAGCGCGACGGTGAACAGCTTGCCGACGCTGGCGGCGTGAAAGGTGTCGGGCGCGGCCGGGTCGAGGCGCACCTGCGCCCGCAGCCCGCGCGAGGGCGAGGCCACCAGCACGCTGGCCGCGGCGCGACGGGGACCGCGGCCGGCGAGGCGGCGCAGGGGGCGGGCGAGGGCCTGCGCGAGCGCGGCCGAGGCGGCGGGGTCGGCGGCCCAGGCGGGCGCGGGGGCGGGCAGGCCCAGCGCGGCGAGGGCGCCCACGCCGAGGGCGCCGCGCAGCAGGGCGCGGCGAGAGGGCGGGGCAGACGCGGGGGCAGCGGACAGGCGGGCAGTGGGCACGGGCGGGCTCCGGCGGGCGGCGTGGGCGTGGGAACACCGCAGGGCGTCCGCGCGGTCACCGGGCCAGCGGTCGGCTTAGCCTCGTGCGCCCGCGCTGCTCTGGATGAGGCCCCCGTGCACACCACCAACACCCCCTCGACCTTCATCACCGTCGCCCCCGACAGCGCCGCGACCCGGGGCGCCACGCCCCCGGTGCGCGACCCGCCGAGCCTCGCCGCCCGCTGCCACGCCTTGATCGCGGGGGCGCCCTACGCCCTGAGCTCTGATGACGTGCTGTTCACTGCCTTCGCCGACGCCAGGGCGATCCCGCCGGCGGATCGGCCGGCGGCGCGGGCGGCCTTCTTCGCGAAGGGCCAGCCCTGCCTGCGGGCCTCGGCCCTGACCAAGACCTACGGCTGGGGCGTGCACCACGACGCCGAGGGGCGGGTGGCCCTGGTGGGTGTCGACGACCCGGCCTACGCGGCCCTGGCGGCGGGCCGCGGCCCAGCGGGTGAGGCGCTGACCGTCGTGGCGGCGATGCGCGGCAGGCGCTGAGCTTCGTGCTGCGCTCGG
>JBJONS010000569.1:0-9416 GCA_046051725.1 Pseudomonadota bacterium
CCGCCGCCCCTGCGCGCGGCCGAGGCCGAGCCCGAGCTGCTGCCCCTCGACGTCATCGAGAAGCGGCACATCCTCGCGGTGCTGCGCGCGCTCGGCGGCAACAAGGCCCAGGCCGCCCGGGTGCTCGGGGTCGGCCGCAAGACGCTGTACCGCAAGCTCGAGCTGTGGGGCGAGCTGGCCCCCGGCGAGGCCGAGTAGGCGCCCCGCTCAGCCGACGAAGCGCCAGCGCAGCGGCTTGTCGTGGCGCCAGGGCCGCAGGCCACCCTCAGCGAAGGGGTAGGCGGCCGGCGCGGTCCACTCTTCGCGCAGGAGCGTGACCTCGCCGTCGTTCTCGGGCAGGCCGTACCACCGCGGTCCGTTGCGGCTGGCGAAGTCGGCGAGGCGGTCGAGGGCGCCGACCTGGTCAAAGGCCTCGGCGTAGAGCTCGAGCGCGGCGTGGGCGGTGAAGCTGCCCGCGCAGCCGGCCGGGCACTCTTTCTTGTCGACGGCGTGGGGGGCCGAGTCGGTGCCGAGGAAGTAGCGGCTCGGCCCGCGCGCGGCGGCCTCGAGCAGGGCCTCGCGATCCCGCTCGCGCTTGAGCACCGGCAGGCAGAAGTAGTGCGGGCGGATCGCGCCCACCAGCATGTCGTTGCGGGTCGCCAGCAGGTGGTGGGCGGTGATGGTCGCGCCGAGCTGCGGCCCGGCGGCGTCGACGAAGCGCACCGCGGCCGCGGTGGTGATGTGCTCGAGCACCACCCGCAGCGTCGGCAGCCGCTCGAGCAGCGGGGCCAGCGTGCGCTCCAAAAAGACGGCCTCGCGGTCAAAGATGTCGACCGACGGGTCGGTGACCTCGCCGTGCACGAGCAGGGGAAGGCCAGCGGAGGCCATCGCCTGAAGCTGCGGCAGCACGGCGTTCACGTCGCGCACCCCGCTGTCGGAGTTGGTGGTCGCGCCCGCCGGGTACAGCTTGACGCCCACCACCGCGCCGCCCGCCGCGGCCTCGGCCAGGGCCTCGGGCGGCGTGGTCTCGGTCAAGTACAGCGTCATCAGCGGCGTGAAGCGCAGGCCGGCGGGCAGGGCGGCGGCGATGCGCGCCGCGTAGGCCTGGGCCGCGGCCACCGTGACCACCGGCGGCGTGAGGTTGGGCATCACGATCGCCCGGGCGAACTGGCGCGCGGTGTGGGGGAGCACGGCCGCCAGCGCCGCGCCGTCGCGCAGGTGCAGGTGCCAGTCATCGGGCCGGGGCAGGGTCAGGGCGTCAGGCATGCCCACCGGTATCGCGCCCGGCCGCCGGCCCGCAGCCCGGGGGCGGCGCAGCGGGGGCCCGCCGGCTGGTAGAGTGCCCGCCCCTCCCGCCGCGGAGCCCCGGTGCCCCTGCCCTCGCCGCGCGAGGCGGCCGACGCCGCCCTCGACCGCTTCTGCGCCGCCCCTGACCCCGCCGCCCTGGCCGAGCCGCGCCTCGCCGCCGTGATCGCCCGGCTGGCCCGCCGCGCGCCGCCGCTGCAAGCGGCGCTGGCCCAGCTCGCGCTGCCCGACGAGATCAACGCGCTGGCGGGCATCCTGCCCCCGCCGCCCCTGCCCGACCCCGCCGCGGGCCTGCAGGCCGCGGTCCACGCCGGCCTCTGCCACCTCGACGCCGGCGCGCCGCTGCCCGCGCCCTGGGCCGCCGCGCTCGAGGCCGCCGCCCAGGGCGACCTGCGCTGGTGGGTGCCGGCCGCCCGCCTGCACCACGCCGCCGCGCCAAGCCGCGTGCGCGACAGCCGCATGGCGCTCAGCGAGCAGGACCTGCCCTACGTCTTTCCCGGCGACCTGCACCCGCTGCTGGTCGACGCGCTGGCCTCGGCCGAGCTGGTGTTCACCGCGCTGCACGTCGACTGGATGCGCAAGCTCGCCGCCTGGATGGCCGAGGCCCTGCCCGCCGACCAAGAGGCGCTCGGCCTGTGGTTCTGGCCGATCACCACCTTCCTGGACGACCGCGCCCTGCTGCCCGCGCTGCGCAAGGCCGCCGCCGCCCGCCGCGGCCCGCCCGGCGCCCGCGGCCTCGCCTTCGCGGTGGCGGCCCGGGCCGGCGTGGCCCTGCCCCCGCCTCCGGGCGGGCTGAGCCCGGCCGACCTGCTGCTGCTCGGGGCGGCGCTGGCCGCCGACCGGCGCCGCTGAGCCCCCTCCCTCTCCCCTCACCTTCGCGAGGACAGCATGTACCACGACTTTCTTATCCTCGGCGGCGCGGGCCTGGTCGGCCTGCAGGTCTGCCGGCACATCGTGCAGCGCCTGCAGCCGCGGCGCATCGTGGTCGCCTCGCTGCTGCGGGCCGAGGCCGAAGAGGCGGCGGCCAAGCTCGAGCGCGAGTTCGGCGACCGGGTGGCCTTTGTGCCGGCCTGGGGCGACCTGTTCCTGCCGGCCCGCCACGCCGACCGCAAGCGCAGAGACCTGCTCGCCGACCGGGCGGTGCGCAAAGAGCTGCTCGCGGCGCTCTACGACGACTTTGAGGCCGCCTACCGCGACAACCACCTCGTGCAGCTCATCCGCCAGCACCGCCCCGAGGTCATCGTCGACTGCGTCAACACCGCCACCGGCCTGTCCTACCAGGACGTGTTCGACGGCAGCGCCAAGGTCCGCGAGTGGATCGGCGCCGAGGGCGGCTACGCGGCCGAGGGCGTGACCGACCTCGAGGTCTTCTTGCTCAGCCAGTCGGTGCCCCAGCTCGTGCGCCACGTGCGCTTCGTGCACCGCGCGACCACCGAGTACCAGACCCAGGTCTACCTGAAGGTCGGCACCACCGGCACCGGCGGCATGGGGCTCAACATCCCCTACACCCACAGCGAAGACCGGCCGAGCCACAAGCTGCTCGCCAAGAACGAGGCCGCTTTTGGCCACACCGGCCTGCTGTTCTTGCTCGCCCGCACGCCCGACGCGCCGATCGTCAAAGAGGTGAAGCCCGCCGCGATGATCGGCTACCGCGGCGTCAAGGTGGCCCGGGCCCGCGACAAGCACGAGAACAGCGTGCTGTACGCCCCTGTCGCGGTGAAGCTCGGCGAGCACAAGGCGCTCGAGCTGCGCCAGAGCGCCGAGGGCTACAAAGAGGTGGGCAGCCTCGAGGTGCCGCTGGTCGACACGGGCGAGAACGGCGTGTTCACCCGCGGAGAGTTCGCGGCGATCACCGCGCTGGGCCAGATGGAGTTCATCACCCCCGAAGAGATCGCCCGCACCGTGGTGCACGAGATCCGCGGCGCGAACACTGGCCAAGACATCGTGTCGAGCCTCGACGCCAGCGTGCTCAACCCCTCGTACAAGGCCGGCTTGTTGCGCAGCGCGGCCATGCACGACCTCGAGGCCGTCGAGCTCGAGACCGGCGTGCCGAGCATCGCGCTCGGCCGCTTGGGGCCGCCCGAGCTGAGCAAGCTGCTGTTTGAGGCCCAGCTGTTCAAGCAGGCCTACGGCACGATGGCCAAGGCGATCGAGGCCGGGACCGACCCCGCCGCGGTGAGCAAGCGCCTCGAAGGCATTTTGGAGAAGTCGGGCGTGGCCAAGACCGCGCCGAGCATCGGCATCCCGGTGCTGCTGCCCGACGGACAAACCGTGCTGCGCGGGCCCCGGATCAACGTGCCCGAGCTGGTCGGCCACAGCGCCAGCGTGCCGCTCGGCGACCCCGAGGCCCTCGACAAGTGGGCCAAGAAGGGCTGGATCGACCTGCGCCCGAGCAACATCCAGACCTGGCTCGGGCGCTTCCGGGCGATGCTGCAGACCCGCGCCGACCTGCGCGAGGCCGGCTCAGCCGCGGCCAGCACCCACACCTACTCGGCGGCGGGTTTTGAGATCGGCGAGGTGGTCGCCTGGGTCTTCAACAACGAGCTGCGCGGCTTCCGCATCAAGTAGGTCGCCGCGCCAGGGACCGCAGGGGCCGCGCAGCGGGCCCGGGCCGCGCAGCGGCCTGGGCGGAGCGGGGCGCCGCGGCGCCGCGCGCCGCGGCGGTGGGCCCCCGCGACCCCCGCAGGGCCCGCCCGGGCGCCCGGCCTTACATCGGCCCCCACATCAGGTTGCTCGGCGGGGACGCGCCGGCGATGCAGATGCCGAAGACCTGGGGCTCTCCGCCCGCTTCGGTGAGCCAGGCGTTCCAGCCCTCGTCGCTGGCCTGCCACTGGCCGGGCAGCGGCTCGGTGATGTTGGCCAGCCAGAAGCTGCTGAGGTCATGGGTGATGGGCAGGTCGAAGCTGACGGTCCAGCCGATGATCGGCAGCGGCTCGTTGTTGCGGATCGACACGTCGCCGCAGCTCGCCGCGCCCCAGCGGCCCCACTCGGTGTAGCTGATGAGCACATCGGCGCCCTCGCCGGCCCCGGTGTCGGGCAAGATCAGCTCGACGCTGCTCGGCGCCGGGCCCGCGGCGCAGAAGCCGACCATGAGGGTGGCGCCGGGCGGCAGCTCTTCGTTGTACCAGACCGGCTCGATGAGGTAGCCGCCGGCCACCGTGCTGAACTCGCCCGACCAGTACGCGAAGACGTCGGCGGTCAGCCCCATCAGGATGGCCCAGTCCCGCACCGGCGCGCCGGTGTCGTTGGTCCACTCGATGTCGCCGCAGTAGCCGCCGCCCCAGCTCTCGGTCATGGTCAGGGCGAGCACCTGGCTGCTGCTGGGCAGCACCTCGACGTCGAAGGTCAGCTCGCGGGTCATCGGCGCCGGGTTGCGGTCGCCGACGAGCAGCCGGAAGGTGTGGGTGCCGACCTGGGCGGTCGTGGGGGTCCAGAGCAGGCGCCGACCGGCCGCGTCGAGGCTCACGCCGGCGGGCAGGTCGAGCGCCTCGATGGTGATGTCGTCGCCCTCGGGATCGACGATGGTCAGCGGGATCACCATCGGGGCGCCGGCCCGGCCGACCTGGCCCTCGGGCACGCTGGCCGCCGGGGGGCGGTTGCTCGGGTAGATCCGCACGCTGTCGGTGGCGGTCAGGCCGTCGCTGTCGGTGACGGTGAGGTTGACCTGCATGAAGCCGTTCTCGTCGATCGACGCCACGGGCAGGGTCGCGTTGGCCCCGCTGAGCACCCGGTAGGACGGGTGGGAGTGGGTGTTGTGGTAGAGGTCGATCGACCAGCGGTACTGCAGCGCGGCCGGCGCGTCTTCGGCGTCGGTGCCCACGCCGCTGAGCACAAACGTGTTGGGCAGGGTGAACCGCAGGCCGTCGATCGGCGCGGTGATCGTCGCGGTCGGCGCGCTGCGATCGACGAGGATGCGCTCGGCGGTCGAGCTGACGTTGCCCGTGGCGTCGCTCACCCGCAGGGTCAGCAGGTAGGTCCCGCCCGCGGTGTAGGTGTGGCTGGCGGTCGGGCCGGTCGAGGTGGCGCCGTCGCCCCACAGCCAGGTGAAGCTGAGCGGCGCGCCCTCGGGGTCGAGGCTGCGGCTGGCGTCGGCGGAGACGGCGAAGGGGGCCGAGCCGGCGTTGGCGCTGAGCTCGAGCACCGGGATCGGCGCGCGGTCACCGCCGCCGTCGTACTTCAGCCGGAAGAGCCCGCCGTTGTAGATGTTGAGCAGGTAGAGGTCGCCGGTGACCGGGTGGGCGCCCATGTCGACCAGCCCGATGAGCTCGGTGGCGAAGGTGTCGACGCTGAGCAGCTCGGCCTCGGCGAAGTGGCCCGTGCCCGAGACCACCACGTCGGCGGTGCGCAGCCAGCCGGCGGTGAAGTCGCCGAAGAAGACCTTGCCGACGTACTCTTCGGGGTAGAGGCCGCCGATGTAGGTCGGGCCGGCCAGGGCGGTCGCGCCGGTGAACAGCGCGTCGCTGACCCCGCTCGGGTGCAGCAGGCTGTCGACGTAGTGGTTCCAGGCCATCAGCGGCGGGGTCAGGTCGCCGGGGTTGAGGCTGGTCTCGATGGTCTCGCAGCCGGCGAGCGGCGCGTCGGCCTCGAGGTACTGCGGGTTGTCGGAGATGCCCTCGTGGCAGGGCCAGCCGAAGTTCTCGCCGCCAGGGGCAAAGTTGAGCTCTTCCCAGCGGTCTTCGCCGACGTCGCCGATCCAGACCCAGCCGTCGACCGGGTCGATCGAGAAGCGCCAGGGGTTGCGCAGGCCATTGACCCAGACCATCGACGCGACGTCGCTGGGGTTGCCCGTGTAGTGCGGGTTGTCGGGCAGGCCGAGGCCGGTCTCCGGGTCGAGGCGCAGCACCTTGCCGCCGAGGCTCCACAGGGCCTGGGACCGCAGCGCGCCCACGTCGTCGTCGGTGAACCAGGCCGAGCACTGCTCATCGTCGGCGGTCAGGTCTTGGCCCAGATCGGCGTAGTAGTCGAAGTG
Source organism: Pseudomonadota bacterium (assembly GCA_046051725.1). Lineage (GTDB taxonomy): Bacteria > Myxococcota_A > UBA796 > UBA796 > UBA2385 > JAEUKK01. The sequence goes on from JBJONS010000569.1 coordinate 6,254, forward strand.
CGCGCCTTCACCAGCCGAGACGTAGAGCGCGCCGTCGGGGCCAAAACGCACCGAGCCGACGTGGTGGGTGACCGAGCAGCTCGGGAAGCCGGCCTCGGGGGTCTCGCCGATGATGACGAAGCGGCTGGTCGGGTCGAGGGCCCAGTCGGCCGGCGCGGCCCCGGGGCGGCGGTTCAGGGTCCAGCGCTCGAGCCGGCCCCACGAGGCGGCGGTGGCGGCCTCGTCTGGCTCACCCTCGATGGGATCGACGGTGTAGACGACGTAGAACCACCCGTTGACCTCGAAGTCGGGGTGCAGGGCGAGCCCGACCATGCCGCGGTCGCCCTGGCCGTTGACCTCGGCGCTGAGATCGAGCACCACGCGCGATCCACCGTCGCTGTCGACCGACCAGACCTTGCCGTCTTTGGTGGCGATGAAGGGCGTGCCATCCCAGGCGAGGTCGAAGGCGATGGGCAGGAAGAAGCCGCCGGCCACCGTCTCGAGCACAAAGTCGTCGGGCAGGTCTTGGCCGCGGGCCGGGGCGGCGGCGAGGCCGAGGGGGAGGAGGAGCGGGAGGGCGAGGAGGGGGAGCACGGAGCAGCGAGACATCAGGATCTCCCTCATCAGGGACACAGCGGAGGGCCGCGGGGGAGCCCGCCCGCGGCGCAGCTGCATCGTAGCCGGCCGCGTAGGCTGAGCATCGGCATCGGAGCCGCTTTCTGAGCGCCTCCTGCGCCGGATCGTGCGCGCGCGCGCCCCGCGCCCCGCCGCTGCCCGCCGCCGCCCTCCGCGGAGGTGCCCGCAGGCCGCGCCGGGCCGCCCCCCGTTCCACGCGCGGCCCACGCCCGGGGAACAACGGGGGCCGTCCAGGCCGCCCAGCGGCGCGCAGGTCGCGTGGCGGCGTTCCCCGCGCGGCGCCGCCTCGTTCCACGGGTCGACGAGGATGTCGTCGCAATCAGCGGTCTCGGGGCTGGTCTCAGGTCATGTCGAGCAGTAGGGTTGGCATGTCAACCCCTCCCCCTGCTCTCTGCCGACGGCCACACGGCCCTGGACCGCCATGCCCGCACCCTCCCTCCGTGCCCTGCCCCGGCCCAGCGCGCAGCAGCTCGCCCACCCTGGCCTGCTGCCCGCGCAGCCCCCCGCCCAGGCCCGCCCCTTCGTGAAGTGGGCCGGGGGCAAGCGCCGCCTGATCGACGAGCTGCTCGAGGGCGCGCCCGCGGGTTTTCGGCGCTACCACGAGCCCTTTGTGGGCGGCGGCGCGCTCTTCTTCGCCCTGGCCGGGCGCTACGTGCGGCCGGGCGCCTGGGCCAGCCTGTCCGACGTGAACATCCGCCTGGTGCGCACCTGGCGGGCCGTTCAGAATGACGTCGAGGGGCTGATCTTGCGCCTCAAAGACTACGCCGAGGCCCACGACGAAGAGCAGTTCTACGCGGTGCGGGCCATCGACGTCGACAAGTTCGACGACGACACCGACGTGGCCGCGTGGTTCATCTACTTGAACAAGACGGCCTACAACGGCCTCTACCGGGTCAACCGCAGCGGCGGCTTCAACGTGCCGCTGGGCCGCTACGCCGACCCGCAGATCTGCGACCCCGACGGCCTGCGGCTCGCCAGCCGCGCCCTGGCCGGCGCCCACATCGAGCACGCCGCCTTCGACAGCGTGCTGGACCGCGCCCTGCCCGGCGACTTCGTGTACTTCGACCCGCCGTACGTGCCGGTCAGCCACACGGCCGACTTCACCAGCTACACCGCCGACGGCTTCTCGATGGCCGACCAGGCCCGGCTGCGCGACGTGGCCGCCGCGCTGAAGGACCGCGGCGTGCACGTGCTGCTCAGCAACTCCGACACGGCGACGGTGCGCGAGCTCTACCAGGGCAGCTTCCACCACCGCACCGTGCTGTGCGGCCGGGCGATCAACAGCCGGGCGTCCAGCCGCGGCCGGGTGGCCGAGCTGCTCATCTCTTGACGCCCCCGCGGAGCGCCCGATGACCGACGCCCTCGACGACGACCCGCGCCCCACGCTCGAGCGGGCCCGCGCCCTGCGCGACGCCCTGCTGCGCGCCGAGGCGATGATCGGCCTGCTGTCGGTCGAAGAGGCCGAGCGCCTGCCCGGACTCTACGCCGCGGCGGCCGCCGAGGGCGCGCCCGAGGCCTGGCGCGAGCTCGGCGACTGCTGGGCCGAGGGCATCGACGTGCTCGGCTTCCAGCCCGAGGCCGCCTTCGACTGCTACACCCGGGCCCAGGCCGCCGGCGACCCTGGCGCGCCCGAGGCCCTGGCCCGGCTCGCCCTGCGCGGCTGGCCCGAGGCCGGCCCCGCCGCCTGGGCCGCGCTGCAGCCGGCGGTCAGCGCCCGTGAGCCGCGGGCCAGCCTCTTCGCGTCCTTCCTCTGCACCCGCGGCCTCGGCCCCACCAGCGACCCCGACCTCGCCCTCGCCCTGGCGATGGCCTCTGCCGAAGGTGGCGCGCCAGAGGGCATGTTCGAGGTGCACGTGCTGCTGCGGGGCCGCGGCGCGCCGCCGGCCGAGTCGACCCCCTGGTGCGCCCGGGCCGCCGCCCTCGGCCACCCCCGCGCGCTGTACAACCTCGCGGTCTTCGCGGCGATCGGCGAGGGCCGGCCGGTGGATCTCGCCGAGGCCCGGGCCCGCTACGCCGAGGCCGCCGCCGCCGGCAGCGGGCCGGCCGCGCAGAACCTCGCCCGCATGCGGCGCGATGGAGAGGGCGGCCCGGTCGACCTACCCGGCGCCGAAGAGGCGGCCCAGACGGCCGCCGCCTTGGGCTACCCGGTGCCCGGCTTCGAAGGCGACGACGCTCACGACGAAGAGGACGAGGACGAGGACGAGGGCCAGGACTGACCGGGACCGCGCCGCTCCGGCCAGGTCAGGCGCCCCAGAGGGAGGGCCTCGGCGCAGGGCCCGCGTCCAGCCCCCGAGACGATGCGAGAGCGCCGCGGAGCGGCGCCGCACGGGTCAGGTCGCCCCGCAGCGGCCGCGCAGCGCTGGCTGCACAGCACTGAATGCTCAGTACTGGCTGCTCAGCGTGATCTCTTGCACCGCGGCGTGATCACCCACCGCCGAGATCTTGGCGACCTGCAGGCGCTCGCGGCCGACCGCCATCACGACCACGCCCACCTCGGGCAGCATCGTGCCCGGGCTGACCACCACCTCGCGGCCGTCGGGCAGGCCGA
>JBJONS010000570.1:0-2688 GCA_046051725.1 Pseudomonadota bacterium
TCGCAGCACGGCGCGGTCGCGATCTGGGCGGCGCGGGCCTGGGGCCTGCCCGCCGGCATGCTCACGCTGCCCTGGGCGTGGGAGCAGCCCATCTGCGCCCTCGCTGACGTCGATCCCGCACAGGACCCCGCCTGGGTGCACACGCCAGGCGCCTGGTGGGGCGGCCACGCCGAGGCCCGCTGCGCCCGCGCGCCGCTGCGGGGCGGCGACCCGGCCGCGCTGCTCACTGGCCTGCAGGCCGCTCTGGGTGGCTGACCGCGCGCGCCCCAGCCCGAGGCGGCCGGTGGGCCCGCCTAGCGGGGGATCAGCTCGACGGTGGTGTCGCCCGCCGCGCTGAAGAACAGGAAGTCGCCCGGAATCAGCTCGAGCTCGACGGCGTCGACGCCCTCGTAGTGGGCCACCAGCTCGCCCTCGGCCGAGTAGAGCTCGATGTCGATGGCCACGTCGGCGCCCACCCACGTGACCGCCCCGCCGTCATAGACCCGCACGCCCGTCGACACGCCCGGGCCGGCAGGCACCCGCAGCGGATCGAGGCCGAACCGGCCGTCGAGGTCGACCAAGCCCCGCACAAAGGGGAGGCCAAGGCGCACAAAGGCCTTGCCAGTGTCTGGGTTGAACTGGCAGCCCCAACCAGGGGTCCTGTTGATCTTCTCGCAGTCGCGCAGGCAGGCGCCCGGGCCCATGTGCTTGTCGTACACGGCACAGTCGTTCATCCCGGTCTGCAGCTGGGTGTTGTGCGGGTTGTTGACGTGGGCAGCGGCGCTCGCGGCGAGCAGCAGGGTGGGGAGGACGAGCAGGGCGGACAGGCGCATGGAGGTCTCCGGCGGCCCGCGGGTGTGGACGGGCGCGCCGACCCTACAGCAAGGCTCATGCCACCCTAAAGTGCCCCTGCGACGGCTCTTCCGTGCCCCAGGCTGCGGGCGAGCGCCTGCCGGTGCGTGCGGGTGCGCTCAGGTGCGCCGCAGACCGCGCCCGCGCGCGCCCGGCCCCGCGGCAGGGGGCAGAGCGGCCGCGCAGCGGGTAGCCGGCCCCGCCGGCGACGGAGCGCAGCGACCCCGCGGAGCACCCGGCCCGGCGGCCGCCGGCCGACGGGGCCGCCCGGCCTCAGCCCACGACCACCCGGTCGCGGCCGCGGCGCTTGGCCTCGTACAGCGCCAGATCGGCGCGCCGCAGCGTGTCGTCGACGTCGGGCTGCTCGGGGTGGACCGCCGCCACGCCGATGCTGATGGTCAGGCCCAGCGGCCCGGCCCGCGAGTCCACCGGCCGCCCGGCCACCCGCCCGCGCAGGGCCTCGGCCACCGCCTGGGCGGCGCTGAGCTCGGTGTCGAGGAGCGCCACCAGCAGCTCTTCGCCTCCCCAGCGCCCGACCAGGTCGCTGGACCGCAGGCTCGACCGCAGGCGCTGGCTGAGCTCGACCAGCGCGTCATCCCCGGCGAGGTGGCCGTGCTGATCGTTGACCTTCTTGAAGTGGTCGACGTCGATCAGCAGCAGGCAGAGGGGTCGGGGGCTGCGCCGGATGCGGACGAGCTCGGCCTCGAGCTGCTCGCGCACCGCACGCCGGTTGTGCAGCCCGGTCAGCGGATCGGTGCGGGCCAGATCGCGGAGCTGGGCTTGCAGCGCCTCTTGTCGGTCGAGAGCGACCTGCAGCTCGGCGTTCACCGCACGCAAGGCGTCCGCCGCCCGCCGCTCGTGCTCGACCTGGGCCCGCGCCGCGTCGAGCGCCGCCCGCTGCTGGGCCGACCGGAGCCGCCCCTCGAGCAGCTCGTCGAACACGAGCTGCTGCAGGTCAATGTGCTCACGGAGCGCCGCGTTGGCCGCGCCGAGCTCGCCGCGCCGCTCCTCGATGCCCGCGAGCTGCAGCAGGGCCAGGGACCGGGTCTGCCGCGAGCCGCCGCTGCGCGCCCGCTCGATCGCCCGCAGCAGCAGCGCCCGCGCCTCGAGCAGCCGGCCCCCCTCGACGAAGGCCATGCCGAGCAGCAGGTCGTGGCGCGCGATCTGGTAGGGGTTGTTCAGCTCGGCCAGCAGCAGGTTGGCGCGCTCGTAGAGCTCGCGCCCCCGCTCGAGCTGCCCCCGCTTGCAGGCGAGCCCGCCCTGCCCGGCGCGGCAGAGGGCCTCGAGGTAGGGCAGCCCCCCGCCGCTGAGCAGCTGCTCGGCGCGGGCGTAGTGGGCCTCGGCCTCGTCGAGCTCGTCGAGGCGCTGCAGGGCCCCGCCCAGGTTGATGTGGGCCATGGCCACGCCTTGGGGGTCGCCCAGCGCCTCGAGCACCCGCAGCGCGGCGCGCGTGAAGCGGGCGTAGGGCCGCGGCTCGTCCCGCTCGCCGAAGCAGAAGCCGAGGTTGAGCAGGTTGAGGCCCTCAAAGTAGGGCTCGCGCCGCTTGCGGGCGAGATCGGCGGCCTCTTCAAAGAGCTCGAGCGAGCGGGTCGACTCGCCCCGCATGGTGTAGACCCGCCCCAGATCGCTGAGCAGCAGCATCAGCAGGTGGTCTTCGCCCGAGGCCCGCAGCTCTTCTTCGAGGCGCAGCAGGGCGGAGAGGGTCGCGTCGGCGTCGGCGCCCCGCGCGCGGGGCGAGAGCACCGCCAGGCCCAGCCCCCCCCCGTGGCCCGCCCGCGACCCAGCGGGCAGGGCGGCGAGCTAGGCCACGAACACCGCCACGGCGTCCGCCGCCCCCCAGCCCCCCCCCAACTATAG
>JBJONS010000571.1:0-14225 GCA_046051725.1 Pseudomonadota bacterium
GCGCCCAGGCGACGCCGAGGCCGACCACGCCGTTGCAGAGGGTGGTGGCCAGCGCGAGGCCCAGGGTCAGCAGCAGGGCCGCGCTGGCCTCGGGGCGGGTGATCGCGGCGAAGGCGGCCGCGGGCCCCTGGGCGAGGCCGTGGACCACCAAAGCGACGATGGGCAGCACCACCAGCGCGCCGACGGTCCCCAGCGTGAACAGCGTGAGCAGCGGGTGGGGGCGGCTGAGGGCCGCGGGCTCCGCGGCGCGGGCGCTCATGGCGTGACCCCGGCCTGCGCGGCGGCGTAGGCGCCGGTCGGCCCGAAGACGGTCTCCTGCACGCTCTTCCAGCCGCCGAGGTCGGCGATGGTGAAGCTGTCCTTGGGCGTGGGCAGCGCGGCGGGGGTCAGGGCGGGATCGGCCGGGCGCAGGCCGTGGGCGGCGAAGATCGCCTGGGCGGGCGCCGTGTGCAGCCAGGCCACGAGGGCCTCGGCGGCGGCCCGGTCGCCGTGCTTGTCCACCGCGGTGTCAACGAGCGCCAGGGGGTTCTCGATGATGATGGTCGAGGGCGGCACGACGTAGTCGATGCCGGGCTTGCCTTCGGCCTTGGCCTTGGCCTTGGCCACCAGCACCTCGTTCTCGTAGGTGATGGCCACGTCACCGACCCCGCCCTCGAAGGTCAAGATCGACTCGCGGGCGCCTTTGTCCATGACCGCGACGTTCTTGAGCACGCGGCCGAGCAGCGCGGTGGCGGCAGCGGGGTCGTTGGCCGGCACCCCGGCGTGCCCGCGCAGGGCCGCGCCCCAGAGCCCGGCGATGTTCCACATCGCGCCGCCGCTGGTCTTGACGTTGGGGGTCAACACCTGCACATCGGGACGGGTGAGGTCTTCCCACCCCTGGATGTTCTTGGGGTTGCCCGGGCGCACCGCCAGCACCACGAGGCTGCGGGTGACGATGCCGCCGTGGGGCCCCTGGTCCCAGGCGTGGGTGATGAGGCCGGCCTCGGCGATCTTGGTGACGTCGGGGGCCAGGCTGAGGGCCACGATGTCGGCCTCCAGGCCGCCGATGACCGCCCGGGCCTGGGCGCCCGAGGCCTGGTAGGACTCCTCGAAGGAGAGGGTCTCGCCGGTCTTGGACTTCCACTCGGCGGCGAAGGCGGGGAGGAGCTCGGCGTAGGCCTCCCGGGGGGTGGTGTAGGCCGCCAGGGTCAAGTCACGGGTGGTGGCAGCGGGTGTGCTGGGGTTCTGTGCGGGAGCGTGCGCCGGGTCCTCCCCCCCGCCGCACGCGGCGCAGAGGACGACCGCTGCTGTCGCGGCGATGGAGGAGAGACGGAGGCTGGGCCCACCTGCGCGGCGGGGGGAGGACGGGGACATAGACGCTCCACGCGCGGAGCTCCGCGCGGCGTGAGGGTGGACAGCAAGGCCGATGCCAACCCGCGGCGACGGGCGGCCTCAAGGGGAGGGTCCGCGGCGAGAGCGGCGGTCGACCGGGGGCTCTGGCGGGGCGGCCGGCGTGGAGGGGGCGCGGCCACGGGCGGCGGCGGTGGCGGGGCGCGGCGACAGAGCGCGGCGGCGCGGGGTGGCCGCGGCGGGGCGCCGCACGGCCGGTTTAGAACATGACGTCGACGAGCAGCGAGGCGGAGTGATCGGCGGCGCTGAACTCCTCGCCCCAGCGCGTGGCCCAGCCGGCCTGGATCTTGAACCGGTGGCCGTTCTCGTACCAGTTGAGGCCCGCGCCGGCCTCGTTGCCGAGGGCGTCCACCTCGTCGACGAAGGCCGGGTCGGTGCCCGCGGCCGCCTGAAGCTGGCCGTAGCGGCCGGCCAGCTCGAGGTCCTTGACCAGCAGCACCGAGGGCTGGACGAACCAGCCCCAGCCCGAGCGGGCCCACTCGGTGACCGGGGCGCCCTCGGCGTCCTCGCCGACCAGCTCGTCTTCGGCGGCGCTGCGGCTCATGACCTGGCCGAGCAGGGCGGCGCCCCGCCACTTGAAGACCAGATCGGCGGCCAGGTGCGTGTAGTCGGCGGTGTTGGCCGCGTAGGTGGTCGAGGTGGTGCTGCGGGCGCGGTTGGTGTTCAGGTTGTAGGCGGCGGCCGCCCCCAGCGCGAGGCGCGGGGTCGGCGTCCGCGTGAGATCGCCCTCTTGGTCGTCGTCGATCGGGCCGAGCGGGCGCAGCTCGAGGCGGGCGACGCTGAGCATGCCGGGCTCCTTGGCGACCACGGCGTTGGGGCCGCCGCCGCCGAAGACGCCGAGCCTGTAGGCGACGATCGAGCTGTCTCCGCCGAGGTGGTCGCTGTAGAGGTAGGCGCCGAGGTCGCGGTCGAGGCTCAGCTCGCTCACCACGCGCTGGCGGTCAGGCAGCTGCAGGGCGAACTCGCGGATGGTGCGCGCCCGGTCGAAGGGCACGAAGATCTGGCCGACCCGCACGCTCGCGTTGGGGTTGTGGGTCAGGTCGAGGTAGGCGTCATAGACCGGAGAGATGGTCCCATCACGGTAATCGTTGGGCGCGACCGCGAGCTGGACCACGTACTGCACGTCCGGCGACAGGGTGTGGCCGGTCATGAAGATCCGGGCCGTGTTGACCTTGGCGACGAGGGTGGGCTCGCGCTCGCCGCCCTCTTCGAGCGGCGGAGGGGCGGCGAGCTGCGACCGCAGCTGGATGCGCCCGCGCAGGTTCATCGAGAAGTTGCCGTCGGCGCTCGTGACGCGCAGGCCCTTGCCAGGCGCCCCCTCGGCGGTCCCCCCGGCGGGGCGGGCAGGGGCGGCCGGCTCCGCGGCGGCGCTCGGGCCGGCGGCCAGCGTCAGGGCGAGCGCGGCGGCCGCCCGGCGCGGGCGGGCGGACGCGCGGGCGGGCGCGGTCGGGGCGGGGCAGGGCATCGGTGCTCCAGAGGTGCGGGAGGGGGAGGGGGTGCCGGGGCGTGGACGGCGAGCGAGGAGGCCGGCCGCGGCGGCCGGCAGCAAGGGCCGTGCCAGGCCGTGGCGGCGGCACTATCCCGCGGCGGCCGGGCGCAGTCGCCGCGGGTCGCGGCGACGCGGCGACATGTCGCGGCGGGCCGCGGTGGCCTCGCCGCGACATGTCGCGGCCGCGGGGCCGCCGGCGCGGGGCAGGGGCCCCTCTCCGCGTGGCACGCGCGTTGCACGGGCCCGAAGGTGCGCCGCGCCGGCGCCGACGAGGTGCCCATGCCCGATCTCTCCCCGGTCGCCCTCCGCCCCCTGCTCGACCGCCTCCCGCCGGGGCGCCTCGGCCCCGCCGAGCTGGCCGCGGCCCTCAGCGGCCCCGTCGACCTCGCCGCGCTGTCCGGCGCGGCCCGCTTCTCGGCCGAGCGCTACCAGCGCGTGCCCCTCTATGCCGACGAGCGCCTCTTGCTGCGGCTCCTCTGTTGGGGGCCGGGCCAGTCGTCGGCCTTGCACGGCCACGGCAGCTCGGCGTGCGCATTCCGGGTCGTCAGCGGCGTCGCCGAAGAGCACCTGCTCGACGGCGCGCTCACCGCCCTCGCGCCTGGCGCCATCGGCAAGGTGGACCAGGGCACCATCCACCAGGTCGCCAACCGGGGCCAAGAGCCGCTGCTGACGCTGCACGCGTACGCGCCGCCGCTGCCCGTCGACCAGCCCTCGGCCGCCGACGGCCACCAGGTGGTCATCGTCGGCGGTGGCCTGGCCGGCGTCGCGGTCGCGGTGCACCTGCTGTCGTCCGGCGGGCCGCGCCTGCGGGTCACCCTGGTCGATCCGGGCAGCGAGATCGGCCGCGGGGTGGCCTATGCCACGCCAGACCCGGCGCACCTGCTCAACGTGCCTGCGGGGAAGATGGCGATCCACCCTGATGATCCCAACGCGTTCGTCCGCTTCGCGGCCGAGCAAGGGCTGCCCGCTGACCCCTACGCCCTGCTCCCCCGCCGCCTGTACGGGGCCTACGTCCAGCACGCCCTCGCCGAGGCGGTCTGTGGGGCCAAGGGGCGCCTGCGGCTCGCCCGCGGCGCGGTGGCCTCGGCCCGGCCGAGCGGCGAGGGGTGGAGCGTGACCCTCGCCGATGGGCGGGTCCTGTTCGCCGACGACCTCGTGCTCGCTACCGGTCACGGCGCCACGCGCACCCCCGCGGGCCTCGACGCGCTGCGGGGCGCGCCCGGCTTCATCGACGATCCGTGGGCGCCGTCGGCGCTCTCGTCCATCCCGACCGACGCGCGGGTCTTGGTGGTGGGCACGGGGCTCTCGGCGATGGACGTGCTCGGCAGCCTTCAGCGCCAGGGGCACCGGGGGCCGGTCACGGCGACCTCACGGCGGGGCCAGTGGCCGCGACCGCACCTTCCCGACAACCACTGGACCGGCGTGCGCATCGACCTGGACCTCGACGCGGCGCCGGCCACCGCCGACGGCCTCGCCCGTTGGCTCGAGGGAGAGGTCAAGGGCGCGGCCACCCGGGGGATCCCCTGGCAGGCCGTGCTCGGCGCGGTGCGCCCCCACGTGGTCGGACTGTGGGCCAGCCTCGGCGAGGCCGAGCGGGCCCGCTTCCTCAGCCGGCACCGCCCGCGCTGGGAGGTCTACCGGCACCGGGCCCCCGCCGAGGCGCACGCGGCGCTGCAGGAGTGGCTCGCCGACGGCTGGCTGCGCGCCCGCGCCGGTACCCTCCTCTCCTCGTCGGTCGGGCCGGACGGCCTGCGGGTCGTCAGCCAAGTGGGATCGGCGGTCCTCCACGAGGTGTACGATCACGTCATCCTCTGCACCGGCAACGAGGGGGAGCAGCGCGACCACAGCCCGCTGTGGGCCCAGCTCATCGACGAGGGCCTCGCGACGCCCGACCCGCATGGGCTCGGCGTCGAGAGCGACCACCAGCACGGCATCGTTGACCCGCGGGGCCGGAGCCATCGGCTCTGGGGCATCGGCGGGATGCTGCGCCCCCGGTTCTTTGAGACCACCGCGGCCCCCGAGATCACCGCCCAGGCCTACACCATCGCCCACGCGGTGCTCGCGCGCCCGCCTGCGCGCCTGAACGGGGGGCCAAGCGCGGATGAGATCAGCACCCCCGCGGAATTGGCGGGGATCGTCCAGCCCTGAGGGCCGGGGCGGCGGGGGCCGGCGGCGGCGGGCCGCTGCGCCGGCCCCTTCAGTCCACCGTCAGCGTCAGCGACAGGGCGCTGATGCCACCGCGGCTGTCGCGCAGGACGGCGACCAGCAGCTCGTCTCCGGGGCTGGACGGGGCGGTCCACCGGCCCTCCACCGTCCGCGCGGCGTCGTCCTCCGCCCGGCCGGCGCGGGGGGCGTCGAGCGCGCCACCCGTGGTGAACCAGGCGACCGACACCGCCTCGCGGGCGAGCTCCAGCGCGTCGGTCCCCGGCACCTGCACCACATAGGCCTCTGCCCCCGCGCAGCGGTCGCCCGTGGCGCCACAGTCCTCGGCGCAGGCGGCCGCGGTCTCGCCGCCCGAGCAGACCCCATCGCCGCAGGCGGCCTCGAGCGGGCACTCCGGCCACCGCAGCGCGAGCGCCACCGCCGCGCCCGCGGGGACCGTGGCCGTCGCGGCGTCTCCCTCGCGCTGCACAGGCACCAGGTCGCCGTCGACGCGCAGGTCCAAGGCCTCGATCTCGGGCGCGAGGTTGTCGTGGTAGCCCTCGTTCCAGGCGATGTAGGTCTCTTGGCTCACGTTCGCGAGCCCGCACCGCAGGCGCGTGCTGGCGATGCCCGCGGCGGCCTCTCCCTCCTGCGCCCCGGGCCCGAAGACCGCGACCGGCTGGTAGAAGCCGCCGGTGATGTCCGGGTCAGACGGGCGGCCGGGCTCCTCTCCCTCCACCGGTGGCGGAGGGTTGGGGCCGAAGAGGGAGCAGGCGTCCTCGGGCACCACGAGGGTGGCCGTCGGGCCGTCGGGCAGCGGATCAAGCGACGCGCTCTCGGCCTCCAGGCAGTCGGGAGACGCGGGGCCGAGCTCGGCCAGCGGCTTGGGGCGCCGACAGACCCCCCAGCCCAGGGCGGCGTCCGCCTGCAGCCCGTCGGGGCCGGCCCACAGTCCCGTCAGGGCCTGGACCCCGCCGGGGGCCACCTCTGCCGGGCGCGCGACCACGGCGAGCAAGCGCTCATCAACGATGAGCGCGCTGTTGTCATCCAGCGGCGCGGCGCAAGCGGCCAGCAGCAGGGCGGGGAGGAGCGGGGCGGGCCACACCGGGCGGGCAGAGGACATTAAAAGCTCCAGCGCAGGCCGAGGACCGGCAGCAACGGCATGCCCGAGATCTGCCCGCGGGCGGTGTAGTCGACCGCATAGAGCAGCTCTTCGGTGTTGTCGCGGTTGGTGAGGTTCTGCACCTCGAGGCTGAGCTCGACCGTGCTGTCTTCCCCGGTCCAGGTCTTGGCCAGCCGCAGATCGGCCGAGAAGAAGGTCGGCAACCTCAGCTCGTTCTGGGGCCCGAACACGGGCTGATAGAGGTCCCGTCGTGGGTCGTAGATGGCGCCCACCACCTCGGTCCGCGGCAGCCCGCTGGCCACCCGGGCCCGCAGGCCGGCGTTGAGCCCCCAGGGCAGCTCGGCCCCGCCCAGCGCGGTGAGGACGAGCCGCTGGTCGTAGTCCGAGGGGCGCCACTCCCCGCCCTCGACCCGCCGCTCCGCCCAGGCCAGGGTCGACGAGAGCCAGCCATAGAGGCCGCGGGTCGGGTCGAGGCGGGCCATGAGCTGCGCGCCGTAGGACCGCGCCTCTTGGATCGGCAGCAGGGCCTCGGCCCGGGCGGGCTGCTCGGCGGTGGACCGGGTGGCGATGCCCTGCGCCTCGGTCGAGAAGCCCACCAGATCAATGTGGAGGGGGTCAATCGGGCGGAGGCCCGCGCCGACCACCCGGTGCACCGCGGTCGCCGCCGGCAGGGTCGGGTTGCCGAAGCTGGCGCTGAGGTCGCCGGGCTGGGGCTGCTGGCCATAGCGACCCCAGGCGGCCATCAGGCTGCTGCGCGGGGTCGGGGTCCAGCGGACCGTCAGCCGCGGCTCTCTCTGGAGGTCTTGCTCGTAGAGGCCGTGGGTCGGGCTCAGGCCCTCTTGGGGGGCGCTGCGGCTCACCGCGCGGGCATAGGGATCGACGCGGACCCCGGCGATCACGTGCAGCCGGTCGTCGGCGAGGCCGAGGTCGGCCTCGGCGTAGGGCGCCGCGTTGACCGTCACGACCTCGAAGGCGTCGGCGTTGATCTGGTCGGGGGGCGCCTGGCCAAACGCGCGCACGTCGCCCTCGCGCGCGGGCACGGCGAGCGCGCCGGCGCGGTCGACCTCGACCGCGTCGACCTCGGCGTCGAACCCGGCCTCGACGCTGAGCTGGTCGCCGACCCGGTGGCGCGAGCTGACCCGGGCGCCGATGAGGCGGGTGTCGCTGCGCAGGGCCGTCTCGACCGCGCCGAAGCGGGTGACCAGGGCGGACTGGTCGGCGCCGACGAAGACCAGCCCGCGGATGACCTGCCCGGCGCCGGTGTCGCGGGTGTACCTCAGGTAGATCCGCTGGAACTGCAGGGTGCGGCGCTCCGCGCTCTCGCGGCTGGGGTCGGGGTTGGGCGCGGTGCGGGCCGTGTCGTCGCCCGAGCCGAGGAAGGTGAGGTCGAGCTCTTCGTTCGCCCGGAGCCGGACACCCGCCCGGGCCTGGAGGTCCCAGTAGTGGGGGATCGGGAACAGGTCCTCGACCTCGGGGGAGAAGCGGTCCAGCAGGGGGCCGACGTGCGAGCGGCGCCCGCCGACGCCGAGGCTGAGGCGCTCGCCGATCCGGCCGTGCAGCGAGCCGCCGGCGTCATAGAGGTCGGCGGCCGCCGTGCCGTTGATGCCCTCGTCCTCGCTGAAGGTCTGGGTGTCGACCACGACCAGCCCGCCGAGGCCGCGCCCGTGGGCGGCCCCATAGCCGCCCGGCACCAGCTCGACGGTGCGGACGAAGTCGCCGCTGAGCACCGAGCGCAGGCCGCCGTCGTGGTAGAGGCGGGGCACCCGCACGCCGTCGATGTACACCCCAGTGTCCTCGGGGGCGGCCCCCCAGACCACCAGCGCGCCGCTGCCCAGTGCGCTGCGGGCGACGCCGGGCATGTTCTCCACGACGCGCAGCACGTCCCCTTGGGTGCCCGGGATGATGCGGGCCTGCTCGGCGTCGATCTCCACCGACACGGCCTGCTTCTTGAGGGTCGGGGCCGACACCAGGATCTCGAGGTCGTCTCCCTCCTCGTCGGGGTCCATCAAGAACACGTCGTAGGTCGCCTCGAGGCGCTCGCCGGCGACGAGGGTCTCTTCCGTGCTCAGGCGGGTGAGACGCTCACCTTCGAGCTCGACGGTGACCGGCCCGGGCGGCAGGGTCGCGAACGCGAAGCGACCCTCTTGGTCGGTGACCACCGAGGGTCCGTTGACCACACGCACGGTGACGCCAGGGAGGGGCACCTTGGCCTGGCGGTCGCGGACCACCCCTTCGAAGGCGGCGGTGGTCGGCAGCTCGACCGTCTCGACGAAGTCGTAGCGGTAGAGGATGCGGACCCGCGCCGGCGCGCCGTCGACCTCGGCGGGCTGGAACCGAAAGGCCTGGGCAGCCGCGGCGGCGGCGGCCCCCATCGCCGGCGTCGGTCTCTCCTGCACTTCGGCCGAAGAGACCGACCCGTCGGCCTCGATCACCAGCCGCAGGATCACCGCCCCGGTGCGGACGTTCTCGTCGGCCGGCAGGGTGGCTTCGACGAAGGCCAGCAGCTCCGGTGGCCGGGTCAAGGCGCCGGCGGCGGGCGGGTCGGCGGGCGCCGCCTGGGCGGGCGCGTGCCCGACGGGCAGCAGCAGCGCGGCGGCCAGCGCCACCGGCGCCCAGCGCGACAGGGTCGAGGTCATCGTGGGCTCACAGCGTGAAGCGGACAGAGAGGGTGAAGGTCGAGGGGACGGGCTTGCCGCAGCGGGTCGCTGGAGAGAACCGGGCCTCTTTGACCGTCGTGAGGGCGTTCTCGTCGAGGCCATGCCCCAGGGGGCTGAGCACCTTGGCGGTGGTCACCGCGCCGCTGGCGTCAACGGTCAGCTCGATGCGCACCTTGCCCTCGACCCCCGCGGCGCGCGCCTCTTCGGTGTAGGTGGGGTGGGGCATGTGCGTGGCCTTGGGCCGCACCTCGGGCTCTGCGCAGCCACCGTCGGCCGGCGCGGGCGGAGGCTCGCCGAGCTCTCGGCTGCTGGTCCGCCGCTCCCCACCCGGGGAGCCGGCAGGGACGGCCACTCCGCCCGGTCCACCCCCGGGGCCGACCCCCGCCAACATCACCCCGAAGTCGGGCGGCGGAGGGCCCGCGGGCGCGGGAGCAGGGGCCGGGGCGGGCTTGGGAGCGGGCGCGGGTGCGGGCGCGGGCTCTGGCGGCGGGGGCGGCGGCGGCTCCTCGGGCGGCGGCGGCGGCTTGGGCTTCGGGGCGGCCTTGAGCTGCACCACCGTTGGCCGGGGCGGCGGGGCGGGCGGCTCGAGGCGCAGCAGCGCGAGGCCTCCGCCGATGTGCAGCGCGAGGCTCAGCGTCTGGAGCAGCGCCGCGGCGCTGGCCCGCACCGGGCGCCCGGCGGCCTTCGGCTGGCTGGGCGCCGCGGACGGGCTCACTCCCCCGCCTCGACGCCGATGGCGATCTGGACGATACCCTCGGCCTTGGCCAGGTCCATCACCCGCACCACGCCGCCGTGGGCGGCGGCCTTGTCGGCGCTGATGACGAGGTTGACCTCGGGGTTGGCTGCCACAGCGGACTGGAGGGCCCGGATCAGCGCCGCTTCGGCCACCGGCTCGTCGTTGAAGCGCAGGGCGCCGTCGGCGGCGATGGTGACGACCGCCAGCGAGCTGGCGCCCCCATCCGCGTTGCCGGCCTTGGGCAGCTCGACCTTGAGCGCCTGAGACACGATGTAGTTGGCCGAGACCATCATGATCACCAGCAGCACCAGCACCACGTCCACCATGGGGGTGACGTTGATGCCGACGATGGGCGCGCGGCTGCCACGGCCCCCGGTCTGCGCGCCGCCGGCCATCTCAGCGCCCCCCGGGCGCGGCGCGCAGGTGCAGGCGACCGCCGCGGGCCCGGGCCTCGAGCCAGGCCGAGACGAGGCGCCCCAGCGCGGTGGCCTGGGCCTCGATGTCGCCGACGCGCTTCTGCGCGATGTTGTAGGCGATGACCGCCGGGAGCGCGACGAAGAGTCCGACGCCCGTGGCGACCAGCGCCTCGGCGATGCCGCTCATGACATTGCCCATGGCGCCGGCCTTGGCTTGGGCCTGGCCGAGCTCTTGAAAGGCGACGATGACGCCGATCACGGTGCCGAACAGCCCAATGAAGGGCGCGTTGTTGCCGACGGTGCCCAGAAAGTTGAGGCCACGCTCGAGGCCGCCCCGGGACCGGGCCAGCTCGGCCTCGAGGGCGTCGGCCACCGCCCCGCCGCCGCCGTCCCGGAAGGCGAAGGCGTCGGCGACGACCTGGCCCTCGACCGTGCCGCTGTCGCGGAGCACGCGCTCGATGCCCTCCTCATCGCCGCCCTCGAGGGCCTGCAGCAGGCTCGCGCGCAGCGCCTCGCCGCCGCGGCGGGAGTTGCGGCCAAAGAACAGCAGGCGCTCGAGCATCACGCCGATGGAGGCAACGGACAGCGCGAGCAGCAGGTAGAGGACCCACGCGCTGCCCAGCAGGGCGATCTTGAGGAGCTGCTCGACGATGTCCACACGGACCTCAGGGTTCAGGAGGGGGCGGGAGAACAGGGGGCCGCGCGCCGCGGGGGACCGTGGGGTTCAGGTCCGGAGAATGGCGCGGCCGCGATCAGTCTGGGATGGGCAGGGTGATCGAGCCGATGTAGGTCCCGGGGCTCTCTCCGCCGTCGGCGTGCAGCGCGAGCAGCTGCCCGTGCCCCAGCTCGACCGAGCGCACCGGCTCCGCGCCGCCGTCGGTGACCCGCTGGTAGGCGCGGGCCTCGAAGTTCACCGAAGGCTCCCCGCAGGCCGAGTGCAGGCTGGCGAACAGGTAGTACTCGCCGGGGGGAGGCTCGCCGCTGAAGACCAGCGACTCGACGCGCACCCCGTCGATCTGGCAGTCGCGGTTCGAGTCCCGGGACAGCTTGCCGACGGTGGGGTCGGCCAGCGCCTCGTTGGGCACCGAGGCGGCGCCCTCGACCACCACGGTGGTCGGCGCCTTGGCGCTGACCATCTTGCCGTTGGGCACCAGCACGAGCAGGTCGAGGTCGACCTGGGTGTCCCACTGGAGCGAGAGGACAGCGCTGCGGGCCTCGGCCTCGGGGTCGCAGAAGGCGAGGCTGTTGTCGGCGATGTCGGGCAGGACGCAGATCTCGACGTCGAAGGCGGGCCCCGGCGTGCCCCCCTCGCCGAGCGCGACGAAGCGCACGAGCTGGAGGCCGTAGGGCACCTCGGGCGAGAAGTCGACGATGGCGTCGAAGCCCAGGTTGTTGTCTTGGGTGACGTCGGGGCCGCCAGCCGGCAGGACCCAATATCCGCTGCTCACGCTCGGGAAGGTGATGCCCACCGCGTAGGCGTCCTTGGACACGAGGCCGGTGTAGGCGATGTTGCTCATCCCCTGCCAGACCAGGGACGAGACCGCGCCGACGTTGATGACCTCTGGGGTGGCGGCGGCCTCGTCCACCGGCAGGTCGCCGGTGTGGAAGACGGCGTCCCGCACCTGGATCGGCTCGGACGCGCCGCTGGCGATGTCGCCGTCCTCGACGCAGCCGAGCAGGCCGAGGCTGATGGCCCAAATGGGGAGGAGGGTCCGCATCTTAGAGCTCCACCTGCACGCGTAGGGTCAGCACGTCGTTGGCGAGGTCGACCGGCTCGGCGGCGTCGTCGCGCCCCAAGTGGTCCGAGACATAGTCGTACTGCACGACCAAGCGGCCCACCGTGGGCAGCACCAGGCCGACCAGGGGCGAGATGGTGGTGATGGTCTGGTCTGTCGGGACGAACAGGCCCCGGCGGGCCTCGGTCGCGTCGGCGTTGCCGTCGTAGGCGTCGATCCGGACGCCAGCGAAGCCGAAGTCGCTCAGGTCTTGGACCAGGGCCACGTTCCAGGCGAGCTCGCGCAGGTCGTAGCCGGTCGCGATGGGGTCGGCGACGAACAGGCCGCGGTCGAGGTTGCTGGCCAAGGTGACCTCGCCGTAGACCCGGGTCCAGCCGATGGGGGTCTCGAGCCCGAGCTGCAGGTCGGCGTTGAGGCCCCACCGTTCGTAGGTCTCAGACGGCGTGGCCGCCTGGCCTGGCTGGGCCGCCAGCTCGCTGAGCGCGACCAGGCCGTCCTGGTTCAGGTCACGCCACAGCAGCTGGGACTTGGTGGCGGTGTTCCCGGCGTGAAAGCCGGTGCCGGTCAGCGCCGACAGCCCGCCGGCGACCTCGGCCTGGCGCCCGGGCGGCGTGGTGAGCCCGATGCGGCCCACGCGCGTCTTCTTCGCCGTGTACGTCTGGGTCACCGCGCCGGGGCGGTCGTCGACCGGGACGCCGTTCATCACCGCGAGGCCGTAGCGCACCGGACCGAGCGCGCCCGAGAGCCGCGCGCCCGTGTCGGGCTCGCCGCGGAAGAAGGCCAGCGAGCCGGTGGTGCGCTCGACGAAGACCCGCTCGGCGTTGCCCTGGCGCAGCTCGAAGCCGAAGGGGATCTCTTGCAGGCCCAGGGTGAGCTGCGCGGCCGGGGGCAGGGCCGGGTCGCGGCCCGGTGCCGCCGGCCAGCGCAGCGAGGCCTCGGCGCGGCGCAGGCTCAGGAATGGCCCACGGACGTTGTTCGCGTCGATCTCGAGCGCCGCGTGGGCCAGCGGCCAGGCGCGCTCGGCCCGCAGGCGGCCCCGCCGGACGACGAAGCGGTCCAGGTTCAGCGGGTCACCCTCGGGGTCGATCTCGTCCTCGGACAGCTGGTGCCACTCGACCTGGGGCTGCAGGTAGCCAGTGACCACCACGCCGCTGCTCTCGAGCAGGGCGGGGAGGCGCAGCGCGCGGGTCGGCGCCGGGGTCGGCGCGGCAGTGTCGACGGCGGTGGGCGCTTGGGGGGCGGGCGCCGCGGGCGTCGAGGGGGCGGGAGCGGGCGCCGCTGGCGCGGGCTCCGCTGGAGCCGGGGCGGCAGCGGGCGGCGGCGCGGCGGCGGGCGGGGCCGCCGGCGCGGCGGGCGGCGGCGCGGGGCTGGCCTCGACCTCGATCTCCACGTCGTCCTCTTGGGCGAGGGCGGGCAGGGGGAGGGTCAGGGCGAGCGCCAGCGCACCCCAACGGGCGGGGCGGAGGCGGTGCTGCGTCATGGATCGCTCAGGGCCTCGTCCGCGGGGCGGCGCGCAGGCGGGCGGGAGGGGACAGGGAGAACAGGGGCGACCGCCTGCGGACACCGCGGCCCGGGGGACGTGGCGGGCCGCGGGCGCAGGCGGGCCCGGTGGAGGACCGCCCAGGCGAGGGTCGCGGCGGACCGCGACCCGCCGGGGCTCAGGGCAGCGCGGGGAGCGGGTCACCCTCGACCCAAGTGCTCGCCGGGATGCGCTCACTGTTGTCGAAGACGACGTAGCCGGTGGTGTTGCACTGGTTCAGCGCCTTGAGCGAGTCCGACTCGGGCGCCTCGGGCAGCGCGCAGTCCCAGCAGTCGCCGATGTCGGAGGCCACCCAGCAGGCCGGGTCTCCGCCGTCGTCGCCGCCGTCACCCGTGCCGTCATCGCCGGTCCCGTCGTCGCCGGTGCCGTCATCGCCCAGGGGGCTGCCGTCGTCATCGCCGCCCTCGTCGCTCTTTCCGTCGTCCTTGCAGCCGAGGCCGAGGGCCGCGACCAGCCCGAAGCCGATCAGGTGTGCGCGCATCTCAGTACTCCTCGCAGTAGCCGTTGCGGCAAGTGCCGTCGGCGCAGGGGGTGGCGTCGTCGCAGGTCGCGCAGGTGGTCGCGCCGGTGGCCTCGGCCTCGAAGGTGCAGTGGCAGGGCTCTGCCGGCGCGTAGGCGTACAGCGGGCCAAGGTCGCCGTCGCGCGTCACGTACATGGCGCAGTCGGGGACGTTCTTGTTGGCGATGGCGACCTCGGTGATGGTCTTGCTGGCGCCCGCCGGGGCAGAGGCCCCGGAGAGGAACTGCAGCAGCACCTCGGTGGCCGGGTCGGCGAAGCTGCCCTCGGTGTCGCCGGCGGAGCCGTAGAAGCGACCGGGACCCCAGAGGTAGTACAGACCCGTGCGGACGTTGATCTTGTCGAAGGCCGTGGCCGAGGAGTCGGGCCAGTAGGCGGCGTTCTGGCCGGTCTGCTGCCATGCGAGCGTGCGGACGGTCGCGCGGTTGGCGTCGGCCACCTCGCCGCTGGCGAAGCTGATCCCCGCCTCGGGGTCGGCGA
>JBJONS010000572.1:0-18373 GCA_046051725.1 Pseudomonadota bacterium
AGGTCTGGTGGCGGGGGTCGATGCCCACCTCGGCCAGCAGCCGGCGGACGGTCATCCAGCCGCCGCGGGCCGTGATGCCCACCTTCTTGTGGTCGTAGCCGTTGCTCCCGCCACTCGCGAAGGCGTCGTCGAGCCAGAAGCCGTAGCCGCGCGAGATGCGGTTGGCGGTGTCCGACAGGTGGGCCGTGCCCTTGTCGGCGGCCACCACCAAGTAGGGGTCGGTCTTGTCGTGGGCGACCACCCGCGGCGGGCGCGCGATGCCCGTCGGGGTGTAGTTGTCGGTCACGTCGAGCATGCCGCGGACCAGCACCTGGTAGAGGCGGTCGGCCCGCTGGCGCTGCTCGCGCCCATCGCCGGGGTTGTGGCGGATGTAGAAGCCGCCCTTCGCGCCCTCAGGCACGATGATGACGTTCTTCACCATCTGGGTGGTGGCGAGGTCGAGGATCTCGCGGCGGTAGTCTTCGCGGTCGGACCAGCGGATGCCGCCGCGGGCGATGTCGGCGCCGCGGAGGTGGATGCCCTCGACCTCGCGGTGGTGGACGTAGATCTCGTACTTGAGCCGGGGCTCCGGCATCATCTTGACCTTCGCGGCGAGCACCTTGAACGAGATGTAGTGCTCGGTGCGGTCGGTCCGGTAGAAGTTGGTGCGGATCGTCGACTCGATCAGGTTGAACAGGGTGCGGAAGAGCCGGTCCTGGTCGTGATCGGTGAGCTGGACGATGAGCTCGTTGCAGGCCTCGGCCTCGGCCGCCCCGCGGGCGCTGGGCTCGCCGCCCAGGTCGGGGTTGAAGCGGGCGTCGAAGGTCAGCCAGAGGCGCCGGACCAGCTCGGGCTGGGCCAGCAGCAGCTCTTGGACCCGGCTGACGAGCATGCGCAGGCCGAGCTGGCGCGCGTAGCCGTTGTAGGCGCGGAGCAGGTCGACCGCCTGCCAGGGGATGCCCGCGCGCAGCAGGACCGAGTTGAGCCCGTCGCGGCCCATCTTGTCCTCAAAGACGGCGCGCAGGCCCTCGATGAGCAGCGGCGCCCGCTCGACCACCTGGGCGTCGGTGAGGCCGACGGTCTCGGCGAGGCGGAAGGTGTCGACGGTGTAGTGCGCGCCGCCGGGCGGCCGGACCACGTCGGCGTCCTGATCGACCACCCGCACGCCGAACTGGTCGAGCACCGGCAGGATGTCGGACAGGATGATGTCGTGGGCCTGGTAGATGCGCAGGCGGGGGCGGGAGCCGCCCTCGGTGTACAGCTCAAGCTCGATGCGGCTGCCCGCGCGGAGCTTCTCGATGTGGCCGATGTCGGCGGCGGCCCGCTCGGGCGAGGTGCGGGCCATGGTGAGCTCGCTGAACGCGCTGCCGTAGTCGAGCAGCAGGCGGTCCGCCTCTTGCTCGCCGTGGCGGGCCTTCAGCGCCTTCCAGACCCGGTCCTGCCACGACGAGCTGAGGTCTTCGAGGGCGCTCTGCAGCGCCTCGGCCTCGGCCGGGGCGAGGGGGCGGGTGCCGGTCAGGTAGTAGTGGGCGAGCAGGGTCTGGAAGCGGCCGCTGTAGTCGCCGTGGTCGACGCTGGTCGCGCCGGTGGTGGCGACGAGGCGCTCGTGGATGCGGGCGCGCAGGGCGTCCGACCAGCGCTCGCGCGGCACCGCGACCAGCGCGAACATCGAGGCGCCGTCGCGGCCAGGAACGACGTGCGCCCGCACGTCTTGCTCGGACTCGGCCTCGAGCACCTGGTCGAGCAGGGCCGAGACCTGGTCGGCGTCGGCGGTGAACAAGAACTCGGTGGGCAGGGCGTCAAAGGCGTTGCCCAGGCCCTTGTAGCGGAAGCTGCCGGTCCGCAGCTCGCTGCGCTGCAGGATGGTCGAGAACATCCGGCGCAGGATCGGGACGTGCCGGCTCGGCCGGGTGATGGCCCGGTAGGTGAACAGGCCCTGCAGGGTCAGCGTGCGGGCCGGCTCGCCGTTGGCGGCGGGCAGCTGCGCGCGGATCTCGTCGAGGCGGCCCGAGCGGTGGAGCGGCGACTCTTCCTGGCCTTTGCGCACCGTGACCAGGGCCTGCGCCGCGGTCCAGCGCTCGAGGCCGGCGGTGTCCCACCGGCCGGCGAGCTCAGGGCGGGCCACGCCGAGGCGCTCGTCGCCGCTGATCGCGCCCATGAACACGAAGTTGTCGGCGAGCAGCCAGCCGAGCAGCTCGGCGGTCTCGTGCAGGTCGGCGTCGGCCGGCGCGTCGGCCCGGCGGGCCATCTGCTTGGCGAAGCTGTCGACCAGCGTGGTCATCTTGGTGAAGTCGTTGGCGACGTGCTGGGCCAGCGCGAGGCGGCCGGCGAGGTCGGTGATCAGCGCGGCCTTCGCCTCGGCGTCGCCGCCGGACAGCTCGATCCGCACGATGCTCTCGGCGTTGTCGGTGGGGTCACCCACCCGCACCAGCTGCCCGTCGGCGTCGCGGCCCATGGGGATGATGACGTTGAAGCCACCCTCGTAGACGTGCCCCCGCTGGTGCAGCGCGAGGCGGCCCGTGTCGACGATGAAGGCCTGGTCGGGCATCCAGGTGGTCAGCGCGCCTTCGCCGCTGTCGAGCACCACCGGCGCCGGGTCGGCGCGGCGCTGCAGCGCGGGCCAGAGCGCGGCCGCGGCGGCCAGCGCCTCGGCCGGAGAGCGCGTCGACGTGAACGGCGCGCGGAGCTGCTTGCCCAGGGCCTCGACGAAGCTGCGGAAGAGGTCCCCCGCGGCGCCAGCGGCGCCGGCCCCCTCTTGGAGCTGGTCGAGCATCTTCTGGGCGTAGGCCGTGTTCTGCATGTGCCTGAACTCGCTGGTGGGTGGTGGGACCCGCGGGCGGCATGACGTGGCGCGGCGGCGGGCTCCGGACGCTCCCCCCGGTGACCATGGCAGTGGGCGTGGGCGCCGAGGGGGCCGGGAGCCTAACCCAGCCCCGCGGCGGCGCGGCGCGGCGGGGTGCTATGGTCTCTGCCCATGAACTCCCGCCTCCCCGACGATGTGCTCCGCGCGGACCGTGTCCACCACGAGATCTTGGAGCGCGTGCACTTCTCGCGGCACCTCAACCCGGCGAACATGACCGAGGCGCGCCAGCGCTTTCTGCGCGGCGAGCACAGCCCGCCCTTCGTCTACCAGCCCCTCGACGAGGCCGACGCGCTGCTGCGGCGCCTCGACGCGGTGGAGCCGCGGCGCGACCACCCCGCCGGCGCGCTGGTCGGCGCCTGCCTCGACGGGACCCGGCTGCTGCTGCGGGCGCTGCGCGACCGCTCGGCCGCGGCCTTCCACGAGATGAACCTCGAGGCCGGCTGGTACCCGACCCCCGAGCAGCTGCGCATCGAGGTGCCCGAGGGAGAGGAGCCGAGCACCCCTCCCTTGTCGGTCGATGACCTGATCAGCGGCCTGGAGGCCGCCCTCGACGCGCGCGGCCTGCTCGGCTGGCGCATTGAGCGCGACCCCATCATGTCGGCCCGGATCTTGGTCGACAGCGCCAAGAGCGTGATTCGGGTCAACTCCCGGGCGAGCTTTCGGGCCCACGACCTGCGGCGCTTGGTGGCGCACGAGGTCGACGTGCACGTGCTGCGGGCCCGCAACGGCGCGCGGCAGCCGCTGCGCTGCTTTCAGACCGGGCTGCCGCGGTCGCTGGCCGCCGAAGAGGGCCTGGCCATGCTCGCCGAGCAGCAGGTCGAGGGCGGTGGCACCGCGGGGCTCGCACGCCAAGTAGACGTGCTGCGCGCCATTCACCTCGCCCGCGACCGCGGCTTCCGCGGGGTCTACGAGGCGCTGGTGCCCGCGCTCGGCGCGCCGCTCTCGTGGAGCATCTGCGCCCGGGTCAAGCGCGGGCTGGCCGATCCCGGCGCGCCGGGGGTCTACGCCAAGGACTCGGTCTACCTGCTCGGGGCGCTGCAGGTCCGCGCCTGGCTGCAGGCGGGTGGCGCCCTCGATCAGCTCTACGTCGGCAAGGTGGGCCTCGAGCACCCCGTGCGCGCCTGGATCGCGCAGGGCTGGGTGCAGCCGATGCCCGTGCCCGCGCTCTGGCTGCCGGCCGCGGCCTGGAGCTGAGGCGAGGGCGGGGCGCCGCTCAGGCCTCGACCTGCACCAGCTCTTCCATCTGGGGGAACTCTTCTTTCAGCAGGGCCTCGACGCCCATCTTCATCGTCATGATCGAGCTCGGGCAGGTGCTGCAGGCGCCGACCAGCCGCACGAAGATCTTGCGCTGCTCGACCTTGATGAGGGTGATGTCGCCGCCGTCGCCCTGCAGGGCCGGGCGCACCATGTCGTCGAGCAGGGCCTGCACGTCGTCAAAGAGGATCGGCGGGCCCGCGGTGTCGTCGTCCTCGGCGGCCACCCGGGCCGCAGCGGCGGCGACCGGGGCAGGGTCGGCGGCCGGCGCCGGGCTGGGCGCGGCGGCCACCGGAGCGACGGCGGCCACCGGAACGACCGGAATGACCGGTGCGACCGGCGCGGGGCTCGGCGCGGCCTCGACCGGCGCGGGGGCCGGCGGCGTGGCCGGAGGGGGCGCTGCCGCGCGCACCGGCGCAGGCGCGGGGGAGGGGGCATCGCCCTGCTCGCGCCCAATCAGGCGCCGAACGCTGTCCTTCACCATGGACCGCAAGCCGAAGATCGCCATCACTGCCTCCGAAAGGTCTGTGGCCGGGCGGCGGGCCCCGTGGGAGGGCTGGCAGCCGCGACCGTCTCCTCGCCCATAGCCTACTCTTCCGTACACGGGAGGGTCTGTGTGGAGGTCGGTCAGCGCGGCGGGAGCTGGACCCCCGACCAAGCGGTCGGGCCGGCGCGGGTCGGGCCGCGGGGACCCCGCAGGCGCGCCCGGGCGCCCTTCACGAGGGCGTAGAGCGCGAAGAAGGCCTCGACCAGCCGCTGCTCGCCGCGGCCCGGCCCGGCGCCCTCGCCCGCCCAAAAGACGTACTTGTGGTCAGGGACGCCATCATCGACGAAGTCCACCCGGCCGACCAGCAGGGCGCTGCACCGGGCGCCGGCGGGCAAGGCGCGCCCGAGCAGCACCGCGTCGACGGGATCACCGTCCTCGGCGCGGGTCCCGACGACCGAGCCATAGCCGAAGGGGCAGGGGAGGGGAGAGCGCAGCTGGACCGCGCCGTCGGCGCTGCGCTTGACGAAGCCGCCCCGGGGGACCTCGATCTGCACCTCGTGCCGCGCCGGGCGGGCCGCCGCGCTCACCCCTCGAGCCCGAGCAGCTGGCCGCCCTGGTAGAGCGCGAAGCTGCAGATCCAGGCCAGGGCGGTCATGTAGGCGAAGAGGAAGGCCGGCCAGCGGTAGCCGCGGGTCTCGCGCTTGACCACGGCGAGCGTGCTCATGCACTGGCAGGCGAGCGCGAAGAACACCAGCAGCGACATGCCGGCCAGCGGGCTGTAGACCGGCCGGCCGTCCGGGCGGCGCTCGGCCCGGATGCGGTCGCGCAGGGCGTCCGACTCCTCGTCGACCTCTTCGCCGATGCCGTAGACGAGGCCCATGGTCGACACGAAGACCTCGCGGGCGGCGAACGAGCCGATGAGGCCGATGCCGATGCGCCAGTCGAAGCCGAGCGGGGCGATGGCCGGCTCGATGAGCTTGCCCAGGCGGCCGGCCGCGCTGTGCTCGAGCGCCGCCGCCCGGCGGGCCGCGGGGTCGGCTTCAGCGGGCGGCGCGGCGGCCGCGGACCCCTCGACCGCTGCGGGCACCGCGGCGGGCGCCGCGGGCCCCTCGGGCAGCTCGGGGAAGCGCAGCAGGGCCCACATGCAGATCGACAGCACCAAAATCACGCCACCGGCGTCTTTGACGAAGGTCTGGGCGCGCAGGCGGACCATGCGGGCGAGGCCGCGGGGCTGGGGCCACCGGTAGGGCGGCAGCTCGAGCAAGAAGGGCACCGTCGGCCCGCGCAGCACCGTGCGCCCGAGCACCGCGGCGGCGATGAGGCTGATCAGCACCGAGAACAGGTACATGCCCACCATCAGGGCGCTCTGCACGGGCCAGCCCGCCTCGTCGGTGGTCGGGAACAGCGCGCCGATGATCAGCGTGTAGACCGGCAGCCGCGCCGAGCAGGTCATGAGCGGCACCACCATCATCGTGAGCAGGCGGTCGCGCTTGCGCTCCATCGTGCGGGTCGCCATCACCGCGGGGATCGCGCAGGCGAAGCCCGACAACATCGGCACGAAGGCCCGGCCGTGCAGCCCGGCGGCCCGCATCAGCCGGTCCATCAGCAGCGCGACCCGGGCGAGGTAGCCGCTGCCCTCGAGGATGCCGATGAAGGTGAACAGCAGGATGATCTGGGGGAGGAAGACCACCACGTTGCCGGCGCCGCCGATGACGCCCTCGACCAGCAGATCGGTGAGCAAGCCCGGAGGCAGGCCCGCTGCGACCAGCCCGCCGAGCGCGCCGATGCCGGCTTCGAGCAGGCCGATCATCGGGTCGGCCCACGAGAACAGCGCCTGGAAGACCGTCGCCATCACCCCGATGAAGACGAGGAAGCCCCAGACCGGGTGCAGCAGGACCGCGTCGATGCGCTCGGTCCACGACCGGCCGGCCGGCGCGGCGATCACCAGCGGATCGAGCGCGGCGTAGCGCGCGCTGATCAGCAGCTGGTCGAGGTCCTCGGCGCCGGCGGCGGCGCGGGCCTCGTCGACCGCGGCCCGCAGCGGGGCCGGAACCCCCTCGAGCTCGTCGTTGGGGTCGACGCTGAGCAGGGCCCAGCGGGCCAGGGCGGCCCGCGCCGGCGCCTCGGCGGCCCAGGCCTCGGGGACCTGCGGGGTGATGCGGGCCACCGCCGCCTCGACCGGGGCCGGCCAGGCGAGCTGCAGCGGGGCTGGCGGCGGCCCGGCCAAGGCCGCCCGCATGGCCCCCCGGAGCGCGTCGAGGCCCTGCCCGGTGCGGGCGCTGACCAAGACCGCCGGGCAGCCGAGCACGGCGCCCACCGCGGCGGTGTCGGGCGGCGGGCCGGTCAGCTCGTCGGCCATGTTCAAGGCGACGACGCAGCGCAGCCCGAGCTCGCGCAGCTGCACGCCCAGGTAGAGGGTGCGGGGGAGCTGGGTCGCGTCGGCCACCACCACGCAGAGCGCCGGCCGCTCCTCGCCGCGCAGGCCGAGCAGGGCGCTCAGCGCGATCTGCTCCTCGGCGCTGCGGGCCGCGAGGCTGTAGCAGCCCGGCACGTCGAGCAGCCGGGCGCCGCCGCCGCTCATCGGCGCCTCGCGGCGGTCGACCGTGACGCCGGGGTAGTTGCCCACCCGCCCAAGCTGCCCGGTCAGGGCGTTGAACAGGCTGGTTTTTCCGGTGTTGGGGTTGCCGAGCAGGGCGACCAGCGGCCCCGCGCTCATCGGGCGCCGCCCGGGGCGCGCACGAGGATCAGCTCGGCCTCGGCCCGACGGATGCTCAAGCGAGCGCCGCGCACGTCGATCTCGATGGGATCGCCCATCGGCGCAACGCGCCGCTTGCGCAGGGGGGTGCCGGGGAGCAGGCCGAGCTCCATCAGGCGGCGGCGGAACGAGCGCTCGCCGCCGACGCGCGCGACCTCGACCTCGGCTCCGGTCTCGACCGCGTCGAGGTTGGTGGGCGCGACAGGCATGGGGGCCTCCTGAGGTTTTGATAATCGGTTTCAATGGGAGGCGGGAGGTCCAGCGCGCGCCGCGGCGGGGGGCGGCGGCGATAGGCTGCCCCGCCGCCGGAGGAGCCGACCATGAGCCCGCAGCCCTGGACCGACAGCCCGCCCGAGGACGCCGCCGCGCGGGGCCGCGCCGCGCTCACCGCCTGGCTGGCCGCCCAGCCCGCCGACCTCTGCGAAGATGACGCTGAACTGCAGGCCCTCCTCGCCGTGCACGGGCTCGGGGACCGCGCGCCGGCGCTCTCCGCGGCCGGCCGGGTCGTCGCCGGTCCGCTCGACGCGGCGGTGCGCGAGAACAACCTCCACCGGAACCTGCCGGTGCTCGACGACTACGACGCGGTCGGCAACCACCGCCCCGGCGTCTCGCACCACCCGAGCTGGCGCACGGCGGGGCGGCTCATCTACGGCACGGGGATCATGGCCGCCTACGCCGAGCCCCGGCGTCCGCACCGCTTCATCCTCTCGCTGTTCTACCTGACCGCCCAGGCAGGCGAGGCCGGCCACAACTGCCCCTTGGCCTGCGCCGCCGGCGCCATCCGCGTGCTGCAAGAGCTCGGCACCCCCGCCCAGAAGGCCCGCTACCTCGGGCGCCTGCTCGACCCCGACTTCGATCAGAACTACACCGCCAGCCAGTTCCTCACCGAGGTGCAGGGCGGCTCGGACGTGGGCGCCAACGCGCTGGAGGCGACCCCCGCCAGCCCCGACGGCGGCCGCGGCCCCGGCAGCCGCTGGACGCTGCGCGGCGAGAAGTGGTTCTGCTCCAACGTCGACGCCGACGTCTTCGTGATCACCGCCCGGGTGGCCGGGCCCGCGCGCGGCACGGCCGGCCTCGGCCTGTTCCTGGTGCCGGCGGTGCGGGCCGACGGGCGGCCCAACCGCGTCCACATCCGGCGGCTCAAAGACAAGCTGGGCACCCGCTCGATGGCCTCGGGCGAGCTCGACCTGCTCGACGCCGAGGCCGAGGCGATCGGCCCGGTGGATGACGGATTCAAGAACGTCATCCAGCACGTCATCACCACGTCGAGGCTCTACAACGCCACCGGCTGCGCGGGGCACGCCCGGCGGGCCTGGGTGGTGGCGAGCACCTATGCCCAGCACCGGGCGGCCTTTGGCCGGCCGATCGCCGACTTTGCGCTGGTGCGCGAGACCCTCGCCTGGATGCGCGCAGACGCGGCCGCCATGCTCGCTGGCAGCCTCTGGCTGGCTGGCATGGCCGAGGCCCTGGACGAAGGCGGGCTCTCACCGGCCGAGGCCAGCTTCTTCCGCGTCGCGGTCAACCTGCACAAGCTGCGCACCGCCCAGCTCGCCCACGAGGCGGTCAACCGCGGCATCGAGGTGCTCGGCGGCAACGGCGCGATCGAGAGCTTCAGCGTGCTGCCGCGCCTCCTGCGCGACAACGTGGTCTACGAGAACTGGGAGGGCTCGCACAACGTGCTGCGCGCCCAGGTGCTGCGGGACTGCGCCCGCTATGGCGTGCACCAGGGCTTCTTCGAGGTCCTGGCCGCGACGCTGGGCCCCGATGACGCCGCGGCCCTCGCCGCCGACCGCGCGGCGCTCGACGCGCTGATCGCCGCTCCTCCCGACCTGCGCGACCTGGGCTTCCGCCCGCTCGCCGACCGCATGGCGACCTGGGTGATGCTCGGCGGCATGCGGGGCGTGGCGGGGCTTGAGGCCTGCGCGGCGCTGACCCGGCGCCACCTCGGGCCGCTGGCCCTCGACGGCGACTACCTCGCGCTGATCAGCGGCCTGCTGCGCTGAGCCGGGGCAGGCGGCCCCGGGCCTGGCTCAGGGGCTGGGGCTGCAGGTCCGGCGGGCGGCGGCGGCGGGGGCCTCGCTGCCCTCGACGAAGACCTTCTCGGGCCAGCGCACGTAGCCGACGTTCCAGACCTGGTTGTGGGCCAAGCGCACGTCGAGCTCTTTGACCTTGCGGCCCTCGAGCCAGATCACCGCGGTGGCGGTCACCTCGCCGGCGCCCGCATCGGTGTAGTAGTGCACCATCACGTCGTAGTCGCCGTTGGCCGGGCTGGGGATGTAGATGTTCTCGGGGCCAAAGCCCTCGGCGCCCACGTCGAGGGCCAGCAGCGGGTCGTCGGCGCTCTCGCCGCTCTCGCCCCAATCCGGCTGCTCGTTGCAGAACGAGCAGTCGCCCGGGGTCTGCAGGAAGGTGTAGCCGCGCTGCACGAGGTGCAGGTCGAGGTCGGCGTCGGCCTCGTCCCAGTACAGCTCGATGTGGACCTGGTTGGCCGGGATCGACTCGAAGCGGCAGATGGCCGGGGCGCTGGTGAGGCCGACGTCGTTGGTCACCCGCAGCTGGACCTCGTAGTCGCCGGCGACGTCGACGTTGAGGCTCGAGACGGGCTCGGCGGTGCGCAGCAGGGTCGCCGCCGAGGCGTCCGGGCGCTCGCTCAAGCTCCAGGCGTAGCTGAGGCCGCCGCCCATCGGGTCCGCGCTGCCCTCGCCGCTGATCTCGAGCACCGTGAGGGGCTCGACCCCGGTAGGGCAGTCGATGTCGGCGATCGGGTACTCGAAGTCGGCGCCGCCGTTGCCGATGAGCTCGATGGTGACCTCGGGCTCGTCGGGGTCGTTCGTCTGCAGGGTCAGGGTGGTCGTGTCGCCGTCGATGCCGGTCGGCGCGTACTCGAAGACCATCGGGTTGCTGCCGCCCGCGCTGGTGTCGAAGCCGCCGGCCGCGCTGGGCGGGCTGACGATGGTGAACGCGCCTGAGCCGGACAGCGCCAGCGACTCGACCCGCAGGGTGGCCTCGCCGACGTTGCGCAGGTCGAGGAAGCCCTGGGTGGTGTCGCCCGGCAGCACGCTGCCGAAGTCGACCACGGTCGAGCCGAGCTCGATGTCGGGCACGGGCACCGCGCGCCCGGAGGCGGTGATCGGCACCTCGAACTCGGGCCCCTCGGCGTCGTCGCTGCGGATGACCAGCGTGCGCGCGTAGTCGGCGATGTTCGTCGGGGTGAAGGCCACGCCGATGGTCAGGTTGTTGGACTCGTCGAGCTCGCTGCCGACCACCGCGGCGGTCGGCGTGACGACGAAGGAGCCGTCATCATCGTCCACCACGACGATCTCGCTGATGTTGAGCTCGACGCGGCCCGCGTTGACGATCTGGAGGGTCTGCTCGACGGTCTCGCCCTGGACCACGACGCCGAAGTCGAGCGCAGACGGCGCGACGGCCAGCTGCGGCTCGATCTTGTTGACGTTGGTCTCGGGCCCGCCCGCGCAGGCGGCCAGCGGGAGGACCAGCGGGAGGAGGACGGCGGTGAGGCGGGCGCGCATGCGGGGCTCCGGGCAGGGCCTGGGGAGGACGCGGACGGCGGTCGGACGGCGGACGGAGGCGGGTCCCGCAGGGGATGAGGGGATGACCCGCTCGAGTCCGACCGGTTCAGTCCCGACCGCAGATGTCGTCGGGCAGGGTGAAGCGGGCGGGATCGGTGCCATAGGGGCCGAAGCCCTGCTCGGCCTCGGTGTACCGGACGAAGCCGACCTCCCACATCTCGCCGCGGGCGATGGCCTTGCTCTCTTCGTGCTCGAGCAGGCCGTTGATCCACACCTTCACGGTCGCGATGACCGGGATGGTGCGGTCCGCGCGGGAGTCGGACCAGAAGTGGACGAAGACCTCGTAGTCGCCGGGGTAGGGCGAATCGAGCTGGATGTTCTCGGGGCCGA
Source organism: Pseudomonadota bacterium (assembly GCA_046051725.1). Taxonomy (GTDB): domain Bacteria; phylum Myxococcota_A; class UBA796; order UBA796; family UBA2385; genus JAEUKK01. Next base: position 11,259 of record JBJONS010000572.1, read on the forward strand.
AGCCGGTGGTGTCGTCGAGCGCCAGCACCGGGTCGTCAAAGCCGCCCGACTCGCCCCACTCGGGGTTGGGGTTGCAGTAGTGGCAGTCCCCGCGGATGTCGAAGGGGTCGAAGCCGGCCTGGATGAGGTGCAGGTCGAGGTCGGTGCTGCCGCTGTCCCAGCTCATCTCGACGTGCACGTTGTCTTCGGGGACGGCGATGAAGGTGCAGGTCGCCGGCTCGCTGGCGAGGCCGATCTCGTTGGTGACCTGCAGCGCCACGGTCCACTCGCCGGCGATGTCGGCGAAGACCTCGGTGTAGGGGTCGGTCGGGCTCAGCACGTCGCCGCGCGAGCCGTCGGGCCGCTCGACCACTTGCCAGGCGTAGGTGAGCTCGCCGCCGAGCGGGTCGCTGCTGCGCCGGCCGTCGAGGGGGACCGTGATGGGCGGCGCGACGGCGCCGCTCGGGCACTCGATCTGGGCGATGGGATACTGGAAGTCGCCGCCGCCGTTGCCGAGCAGCACGACCTCGGCGCGCTCTTCGTCGGGGTCGTTGCTCTCGATGACCACGCGGGCGTTGTCGCCGCTCACGCCCGCGGGCGCGTACTGCACGACCACGGTGGTGGTGGCGCCGGGGCCGATGTCGAAGGGCACCGCGCTGGCCGAGGGGAAGCTGAAGCTGCTCGCCCCCTCGATCGACATGCCGGTGATGGTGAGCGGCCCCTCACCCTCGTTGGTCATCGTGAAGAACTTCTGGCTGCTGGTGCCGGCCGTGATGAGGCCGAAGTCGACCGAGCCCGGGCTCAGCGCGATGTCGGGGATGGGGCCGTCGACGCCGCTGCCCGAGATGGGGATGAAGAGCTGCGGGGTGTCGGGGTCGTCGCTGCCGATGATGAGGTTGCGGTTGTAGTCGATGTAGGTCGCCGGCACGAAGCGCAGATCGACGTCCAGCGTCTCTTCTTCGGCGAGCTCGAGCGGCAGGGTGCCGTCATACGAGAGCGTGTAGACGCCGTCAGCGTCGTCGCCGAAACCGATGCTGGTGATGGTGAGCGGGGCCCGGGACACGTTGCCGACCGTGGCGGTGGCCTCGCCGTCGTAGAGCACCACCACCCCGCCAAAGTCGACCGTCGGCGTGAACGCGACGATGTCGGGATCGATGGTCGTGAACTTCTGCTCGACCTGGTCACCGCAGGCGGTCAGCGCCCACAGCGCGGCGAGCGGAGCGAGCGGGCGGGCGACGGAGAGGTGGGCGGCGCGGTGGCGGTGCAAGGCGGCTCCATGGCGCGCCGCTGCGGGGCGCGTCGGGGCCATGGTAGCCGGCGGCTCTCGGGCCGTCGACGCGCCGGCCGCGTGCAGACGTCGGGGCAGGGCCGGGATAGCCGCGCCGCGGGGTTGCGGGTGCGGCGCCGCCGATGGATGCTGCGGCCTCTGGGGGCTCCGTCCAGCGCGCTGCCGACCGCCCGCGGGCCTCCGGCGGGGTCGACCTCCGCCGCTGCACCGCGCGCCCCGCGGGCATGTCCGCCGAGCTGTCCGCCGACCTCCCCCGCCGAATTGCCCACCGAGGGACCCATGACGCCGAGCCTGCTCCTGCTCCTGCTCTCCTGTGGGGCCTGCTTCCAGAACTGCTTCGATCCGGCGCTCCCGACCGACGACAACAACGATGACGACAAGCCGGACGATCCCGAGCCGATCGACACGGGCGACCCCAAAGAGGACACCGGCCCGCTGCCGGCGCCGCCGCCCTGCTCCTTCCCCGAGGCCGAGCCGAACAACCTCTCGGGCGACGCGATGCCGATCACGATGGAGGCGTGGGCCTGTGGCACCCTCCTCGACGAAGAGGGCGAGACGGGCACCGACAACGACATGGTCGAGTTCACGGTGACCGACACCGGCTGGATCTCGCTGTGGGCCCGCGGCGAAGACATCGGCAGCTTCTCTGACCTCGAGATGACGGTCTGGGTGACCCCTGAGGGCGCCGAGGACTACGACCAGCTCTTCCTCCCCGACGCCTCTCCGGGCAGCACCGACCCGCGGATGAACTTCCCGGTCGAGGCGGGCGACACGGTCCGGGTCAGCATCAAGGACCGCCGCGGCGGAGAGGGCCCCGCCTACGTGTGGGAGTTCCTCGCCACCTCTGAGAAAGAGGCCCCCATCGTCTGCGCCGCCGAAGAGGACGAGACCGCCGGCGGCGAAGACAACGACGTGGTCAGCCGGGCGGCCCAGCCCCTCGAGAGCGGGCTCATCCTCTGCGGCGACACCAGCGGCGTCGACCTGCGCGACCACTACGTGCTCACGGTGCCCGAGGGCAGCACGACGCTGCGCATCCGCACCCTGGCCTGGCAGCTCGGCTCGGCCATGGACACCACCCTGGTCCTCATCGATCCGGCGGGTGAGGCCCGGCGCACCGTCGCCGCGGCCGACCTCGTGCGGGACCCCGAGATCGAGTACGCGACCACCGAGGCGGGCGAGTGGGTGCTGCGGGTCGAGGCCGACAACCCCCGCGGCTTCACGCTCGCGGGCTGGTACGGCATCGAGGCGACCATCGACACCGTCGCGCCGGAACCGCCCCCCGCCGAGTAGCGCTGACCGCGCTGGCGGGGCCCGCGCCCCGTCTGCGCCTTCCCCCCGCAGAGACGCCCGGATCCGGGCGAGGAGACGCGAGATGAACCCCCAGAGCCTGCGCCGCTTGGCCGCCCTTTTGATCACCACCGGCGCGCTGGCCGCTTGCAAGGATGACGAGCCGACCAAGCCGGGCACCATCGACGAAGAGCTGCCCGACGACACGGGCGGCGACGGCGGCGACGGCGCGGGGGACGGCGGTGACGGGGGCACGCCCTGCGAGGTCGCGCCGACGACGATGAGCCCCGAGACCGGCTCGATCGACGTCTACAACCGCGGCGAGATGGTCATCCTCTTCGACGCCGACGTGCGCGAGCTCGCGCCGGTCATCTCGCTGGTCGACGCCAGCGGCGCGAACATCCCGGTCAACTACACCTTCGACGACACCGGCCTGCAGGTGGTCGCGGTGCCCGCCTCGGGCGCGCTCGCGCCGAACACCCAGCACACGCTGAGCGCGGCGGTCTGCGACAACCAGCTGCAGTCGCAGTTCACCACCTCGGCCTACGGGGAGTCGCTGACCATTTCGAGCCCGGACCTCACCGGCTTGACCTACTACTTCAACCTCGGCGACGCTGATTACGTGCAGCCCGAGGGGCTCGGCGCGGTGCTCTCGACCTTCCTCACCGACCCGCTGCTCATCGGCGTCGGGGCGGTCGACAGCACCTCGATCCAGATCCTCGGCACCCAGGGCCGGATGAACGAGGACACCGGCGAGATCACCCGGCGCTCTGGCTTCGACATCTGGGACTTCGGCGTGGCCAGCTTCTCGGACTCGCCCTACTTCGAGAGCGAGCCGACCGACATCGCCATCGTCTACAGCGGCGTCGAGATCCCCATGTACGACTTCCGCCTCGCCGGCACCTTCGCCGCCGACGGCTCGAGCATCGGCTTTGCGTCGGCCGAGGGCATCGGCGACTCGCGGAACATGGGCGTGCTGGTTGGCCTCGGCTCGGACCCCAACGCGGTCTGCGATCTGGCGGCCGGCTTCGGCTTCACCTGCGAGGACTGCCCCGACGGCGGCCGCTACTGCGTGCGCATCGAGGCCTACTTCGACCCCTCGCCTCTGGTAGAGGGCCTGACCCTCATCGAGTGAGCGCAGCGGGCAGCGCCCCGCGGCGCCGCCCCAACCCGCCCGGAGGCGGCTGTGGACCTCAGCCCAGACTCCCCGCTCGCCGCGATCTGGACGCCAGCCGCGGTGGGCGCCCTCGTCCAGGTCGCCTCTGTCCTCGGGTTCGCGCTGCTCGGCTGGGTGTTCCCTCGGGATCCGGCCCAGCCGCTGCTCCACCGGGACCTGGGCATGAACCTGCTCAACGGCGCGGTGCTCTACCCGCTCCGGCTGACCGTGGTCGCCTGGGCGGCCGGCGCCCTCCGCCTCGGGCTGCTGCCGACCGACGCGCTTCCGGGCCCGTGGGCCCAGGGTCTCGTGGCCTTCCTGCTGCTCGATCTGGCCCGCTACGGGCTGCATCGGGCGGCCCACCGCGTGCCGCTGCTCTGGACCTTCCACCGCGTGCACCACTCGGCCCGCCGGCTCGACTCGACGACCGGCCTGCGCATGCACGCGGCCGACTTCCTGCAGCTCTCGGCGCTGCCGATCCTGCTGTTTGGCGTGCTGCTCGACACCGCGGCCTGGAGCCCCTGGGTGCTCACGGCGGTGTTCGGCATCGGCGCGGTGTTTGACGGCTTCCAGCACGCCAACCTGCGCCTGCCCTGGTCGAGCCCGCTGGTCCGGGCCTGGTCGGCGGTGCTCAACAACCCGCACTTCCACGCCTGGCACCACACGGTCGACGGCGCCGAGATCGACGGCAACTACGGCAACACGCTCACGATCTGGGATCGGCTCTTCGGCTCGGACGTGACCCGCCCCACGCTGCCGCGGGCCTTCGGGGTCGCCGCCGACCAGGGCCTGCGCGAGGACCCCCTCGGCTGGCAGCTGCTGCGCCCGGCGCGGCCGGCGTGAAGCTCCGCCTCGCCATCGTCCTGGTCCTGACCGGCGTCTTTTTGGCCCTCGCCCTGCGGGGGCTCGAGCTGGACGCGGCGCTGCGCACGCTGCGGGCGGTCGACTGGCGCGCCGTGGCGCCGATGATGGGCGCCTACCTGGTGGTCCACAGCCTCCGCTCGCTGCGCCTGGGGCTGCTGCTCGCCGCCGAGGGCCGGCCGCGGCTGCGCTTCCACCGCCTGTTCTTGATCAGCAGCGTCGGCTTCTTGGCGATCAACGTGCTGCCCCTGCGGCTCGGCGAGGCCGTGCGGCCCTACCTGCTCGTCGAGCGCGAGGGCGTCGCGCTGGGCGACGCGCTGGCCGCCATCCTGCTCGAGCGGCTGGTCGACGTCATCATGCTGCTGGGCATGCTGCTGACCGTGGGGCTGGTCGTCGAGCTGCCCCCGGGCGGGGTCGTGGTCGCCGGGGTCGAGCTGGTCTCGGCGGGCCAGCGGGCGCTCGGCCTCGCGGCGCTGGGCGGCGCGGCCGGCTTGGCGGGCGCGGTCTTCATCGGCGAGCCCCTGATCGGCGCGCTGGAGCGCATCCCGGTCGTCGGCCGCCTCGCGCCGCTGGCCCGCCGGTTCCGGGCCGGGCTTGTCGGCCTGCTCCGCGACCCCCGCCGGGCGGCGCTGGTCGGCCTGCTGAGCGCCGGCACCTGGGGCTTCACCCTCGCCGCGGTGCGGGCGTTGCTCGGCGGTTTTCCGGGGATGCCCACCGCGCCGGCGGCGGTGCTCACCACCTGGACGTTTACGCTGCTCGGCATGACCCTGGTGCCGACCCCGGGCTTCTTTGGGCCCTATGAGCTGGCCTGCTCGTCGGCCCTGCAGCTGTGGGGGGTCGAGAGCGCGGCGGCCCAGAGCTTCGGGCTCGTGCTGCACCTTGGACAGCTCGCCTTCACCCTGTGCATCGGCGGGATCGGCCTGCTCGCCGAGGGCCTCAGCCTGCGGGCCTTGGTCCGTCCGCCGCTGGGCGCGCCGCCGGCCTGAGGCCGCGCGCCTTCAGCGGCCCTGCGCGTCGACCGCCCAGGCGCTGACCCGCACGCCGCCGTTGCTGAAGCCGGTGATCGCGAAGGCCCTGGGGTGCACGAGGCGGGCCAGCCGCTGGTCGGGGCAGAGGAACAGGGCCCGCCAGCCCTGCAGCGGGCCGCTCAGCGCCCGGCCGAGCGCGCGGTAGACCCCGTCGACGCTGTGGCCGAGGCGCAGGCCATAGGGAGGGTTGGTCACCACCAAGCCCACCGCCGCGGGGATGGGCGGATCGGCGATGTCGGCGTGGATCCACTCGACCGAGACCCCCGCCCGCTCTGCGTTCTCGGCGGCGTCGGCCAGGGCGGGTCCGTAGTTGTCGCTGCCGGTGATGAGGGGGCGCAGGCCGCTGGCGGGGCGCTTGCGGCTGGCCGGGGCGCCCTGCAGCGCGGGCCAGGACTCCATCGCGTAGGGGCGCCCGCCGCCCGGCGGCTCGCCGGCCGCGAGCAGCGCGGCCTCGATCGGGATGGTGCCTGCGCCACAGAAGGGATCGAGCAGCGGCTCATCGCCGGCCCAGCCGGCGAGCATCAGCAGCGAGGCGGCGAGGTTCTCGCGCAGGGGCGCCTTGCCCTGGGCCTGGCGCCAGCCGCGCACGCCGAGGCGCTCGCCGCCGGCGTCGATCCCGAGGCTGACCGCGTCGCCGACCACCCGCAGCTGCAGGTGTTGGGCGCGGTGGGGCCGGCTGCTCGGCACGCTGAGCGCCGGCGCCGAGCGGAGCTGGTCGTGGATGGCGTGCAGGACCTTCTTCTCGATGACGTCTTTGCGACCCAGCCGCGACTCTTCGACGTGCACCGAGAGCTCCATCGGGTCGCGCAGCCGCAAAAAGGGCCGCCAGTCGGCGCTGCGCACGAGGGCGGCGAGGCCCTCGAGGCTGTGGGCCTTGCCGGCCACCACCTCGCACATCAACCGGTTGGCGGTGCGCAGGCGGCGGGCGAGGGCCGCCCCCTCGTCGAGCGTGGCCGAGAGCAGCACCGCGCCGGGGCTGGCCCGGCCGTCGACGCCGAGCTGGGTCAGCTCGGCCTGGGCCACCGCTTCGAGGCCCGGCGGCACGGTCAGGCTCCAGCGGTGGGTCATGCCCGGCGCCGGGCGGCGGCGAGGCCCCGGCCGTCGAGGTGGGCGAGCAGATCGGCGACGAGGTCGCGGGGGCCCACCGCCTGGTCGAGCACCTGTTGGGTTGTGAGCAGGTTGGCGTGCTGGTGTACATTCTCACGCAGCCAGGCCAGCGTCGGGGCGAGCTCGCCGCGGGCCACCTCGGCCCAGAGCGTCGGGCGGGCGGCCTCGAGCGCGGCGCGCATGCCGGCGGCCATCAGGTTGCCCAGCGTGTAGCTGGGGAAGTAGCCGAAGTAGCCGCTGCACCAGTGCACGTCTTGCAGCACGCCCTCGGTCGCGTGGGCCGGGCGCAGCCCGAGCCGGGCCGCGTAGGCCGCGTCCCAGGCCGCCGGCAGGTCCTCGACCGACAGCGCGCCCGAGAACAGCGCCAGCTCGAGCTCGAACCGCACGATGATGTGCAGGTTGTAGGTGG
>JBJONS010000573.1:0-5152 GCA_046051725.1 Pseudomonadota bacterium
CCACCGCCACGGGGCGCCCCGCTCCGCCGCCGTGCCCGCCGCCTCCCCCGCGCGGTCGGGCCCCGCGCGGCGGCCGCGGGTGGAGCCCGAGCCCAGCGGAGGGCCGAGGGCCGACGGCCGAGGCGCCCCCGGAATTGTCGAGCCTTTCCCAGGGCCCTCGACGGCGCACCCGGGGGTGGCCGGCGGGCTAGGCGCGGCCCTCCCACCCCGGAGACCGCATGCGCCGCCCCCAAGCCAAAGCCCGCGTGGCCCTCGCCCTCTTCATCGGCTGCATGGGGGCGGCGGCCTGCGAACCGAAGCGCGCGCCGGGCGGCGACGCCAGGGGAGCGGGCAGCGGCGGCGACGGCGGGGACGGGACCGCGACCGACGGCGGGGACAGCGGCGACGAGCCCGCGACCAGCGCAGACGGCGGGGGCAGCGGGGACGAGGCCGCGACCGACGCCGATGGCGACGGCGTGCCCACCGATGAGGACTGCGACGACGCCGACCCCGCCGCCCGCGGATGGGCCGACGACGCCGACTGCGACGGCGTGCCCACCGATGAGGACTGCGACGACGCCGACCCGGCCGCCCGCGGATGGGCCGACGACGCCGACTGCGACGGCGTGCCCACCGATGGGGACTGCGACGACGCCGACCCCGCCGCCCGCGGATGGGCCGACGACGCCGACTGCGACGGCGTGCCCACCGATGGGGACTGCGACGACGCCGACCCGGCCGCCCGAGGCTGGGCCGACGACGCCGACTGCGACGGCGTGCCCACCGATGAGGACTGCGACGACGCCGACCCCGCCGACCGAGGCGGGGCCGACGACGCCGACTGCGACGGCGTGCCCACCGATGAGGACTGCGACGACGCCGACCCGGCCGCCCTCACCACCGCCGAGGACCCGGAGTGCGACGGCTTCTACCTGCACGAGAACGGCGTCACGGTGCTGTGCCCGGGGGTCGGCATCGGCACCACTGGGCAGGTGAGCGGCCGAGCCTACACCAAGCTGGACGGCGTGGGCCTGCGGGCGCTCGCGCCCGGGTCGAGCACGTGGGCGCAGACATGCACCACTGGCGTCACCGACATGAGTTGGCTGTTCTCAGGGGCCCTCACGTTCAACCAAGACATCCGCCACTGGGACACCAGCAGCGTGACCAACATGAGCGCCATGTTTTGGTACGCCTTTGCCTTCAACCAAGACATCGGACTGTGGGACACCAGCAGCGTCACCGACATGAGCGACATGTTCATCGAAGCCCACGCCTTCAACCAAGACATCGGCCAATGGGACACCAGCAGCGTCACCGACATGAGCAACATGTTCGTCGAAGCCGATGCCTTCAACCAAGACATCGGACTGTGGGACACCAGCAGCGTCACCAACATGTACTACATGTTCGCCGAGGCCGATGCCTTCAACCAAGACATCGGGCTGTGGGACACCAGCAGCCTCACCACCATGAGCGGTATGTTCATGAAAGCCGATGCCTTCAACCAAGACATCGGACTGTGGGACACCAGCAGCGTCACCAACATGAGCAACATGTTCTACGACGCCGACGCCTTCAACCAAGACATCGGACTGTGGGACACCAGCGCGGTCACCTACATGGGCGGCATGTTCACCGGCGCAGCGGTGTTCAACCAAGACATCGGCCTTTGGGACACCCGCAGCGTTGTCTCCATGGGCGGATTGTTTCGGGGCGCCGTGACCTTCAACCAGGACATCAGCGGCTGGGACACGCGCAACGTTGGCTCCATGGACTCGATGTTCCAGGGCGCCATCGCCTTCAACCAGGACATCAGCGGCTGGGACACCAGCCAGGTCCTCTACATGGACTCGATGTTCGCCGATGCAACGGCGTTCATCCAAGACATCGGCGGCTGGGATACCAGCCAGGTCAGCTCCATGGACTCGATGTTCCGGGGTGCCGTCGCCTTCAACCAAGACATCAGCGGCTGGGATACCAGCCAGGTCATCTACATGGGCGCCATGTTCGCCAACACGACGGCGTTCAATCAAGACATCAGCGGCTGGGATACCAGCGAGGTCATCTTCATGGACACGATGTTCGCTGATGCAACGGCGTTCAACCAAGACATCGGCGGCTGGGATACCAGCCAGGTCAGCTCCATGGATGCGATGTTCCGAGGCGCCACCGCCTTCAACCAGGACATCAGCGGCTGGGACACCGGCAGCGTTACCTCCATGAACTCGATGTTCGAGGGAGCCATCTCCTTCAACCAGGACATCAGCGGCTGGGATACCTTCCAGGTCATTTCCATGGGCGCGATGTTCGCCAACGCAATCGCGTTCAACCAAGACATCGGCGGCTGGAACACCCGCCAGGTCCGCGCCATGGACTCGATGTTCCGGGGTGCCATTGCCTTCAACCAGGACATCAGCGGCTGGGCAACCGCGCGGGTCAGGCACATGGACCGGATGTTCTTGCACGCCGCCGCCTTCAACCAAGACCTGAGCGCCTGGTGTGTGTACTCGATGTACCGGCCGCCATTCGACTTCAGCACCGGCGCCACCGCCTGGACCTCGCCCCAGCCCGTCTGGGGCGACTGCCCCGCGGCCTGAGCGTCGACGGGGCCCCATCGGGGAGCGCCGAGGGAAAACGCGCCCTGAACAGCGCCGCTGTGCGCGCAGCGTGAAGGCGCCCGCCCCGCCTCGCGCGCGCCAGGCCGGCCAGCGGGGCCCGGCCGCAGCCCGCTGAGGCAGCCCGGCTGCCCTGGCCCGCGGCCCGGCCCCGCGCGCCGGCCGCTGGTGGAGCCCGAGCCCAGCGGAGGGCCCAGGGCCGAAGGCCAGGGCGCCCAGCGGAGGCAGCGGCTGACGGCCGCAGGACCGGGCGGCCACGCCGGGCGCGGGCGCTCCCGCGTCGAGGCCGGCGGGCCGCACCGCACCACCACGCCCCTCAACCGCGCCCCCGACCCCGTCGGCGCACCGGGCCCTCCACCACCGCCCCATCAAGGTCACCCGGGCGGCCCGTGCTGCCTCGCGCCCCACCACGCCCGCAAGGACTGCACGGCGCGCCGGTGCGGCGCCGTGCGGGCGCGCCCGGACGGGCCCGGCTCGAGGGTGGTCGCCGCCAAGGCCAGGTCGGGGGTGGCGGCCAGCCCCATCGCCAGCAGCACCGCCGCAGCCGCCGTGGCCGAGCGGGACCGGCCGCTGTTGCAGTGGATCAGGACCCGGTCGCCCGCCGAGAGGACCGGACACACCGCTGCGACGATCCGATCCAGGTCGGCGGGCGCCCAGCAGTGGTCGCCCGCGCTGGGTGTGATGGTCACCCGCCCGGCCCGCCCCGCGGCCTTGCCGCAGCAGTCGATGATCGTGGACACCGTGGCCTCGACCTGCGCAGAGTCCCGCAGGCCGCAGATCAGCAGGGGGGACGCGCCGGCGACGCGCGCCGAACGAACGGTGGTCATGGTCTCTCTCCTCGCGGTGCATCGCGCCGACCGGCGCCCTGGGCGGCAGGTACACCGGCGCGGTCGAGCCTGGACCCTTCGGGACGACCACCCCACGCGGGCGGGCCGGGCGGGAGGGGGCAGCGCAGGCCCACTGCCCGGACCGCGGCCCCCAGCTCCCTCCGCCTCGCGCGCGCCAGCGGGCCCCAGGGCGGCGCAGCCGGTCGCCGCAGGCGACGGAGCCGCGCAGCGGCGAACCCCAGGGGGCACGCGACCGGCGCGCCAGCGCCGGGGGCGCCCAGCCTGACCCACGCCGGCTTAGGCCCGGCGGCGCTCCACCACCCTCGACACCGCCCCAAGGAGGCCCCCCGCCATGACGACCGCTCCCGCACCCACCTGGTGGTCTTGGTCGACCATCATCGCGCACGCCGACCGCCTCGGCGTCCCCCACTTCCAGCGCGGCGCCGTCTGGGAGGCGGGCAACCGCGTCGCCCTGCTCGAGTCGATCTTCGAGGGGTCTCCCTGCGGCTCGTTCGTGCTGTGGTCGGCCGGGGACGGGGCCGCGCCCGAGGCCCATGGGGTGCCCCTGCGCGGGCGCTTCGGGTCGGGCGCCGCGCCGCTTTGGCTGGTCGACGGCCAGCAGCGCTGCCGCTCGATGGTCTCGGTGTTCTCTGCGCTGGTGGGAGCGCCGAGCCGGGCCGATGGCTGGTCGCTGGTGCGCCCGGCCGACCTCGAGGCCCTGCGCCAGATGGACCCGGGCGCACGCCCGCCGGACGGCGACCCCCACCTTGACGCCGAGGGCGAGGCCGATGGCGCGGACCGCAGCGTCTCTGCCGCCGAGGCGGTGGTGGACCGCCGCGAGCCGCCCGTCTGGTTCGTGGTGCTGCCGGCGATGACCGCTTTCGAGGCCGACGGCCGGCCGCTCTTCGACACCCTGAGCGACGCGCGCTCGGTGCGGCGCGGCGCCGCCTTCCGCATGGCCCGGCCGCCCGCCCGGCGCCCGGCCGACGCGACCGACACGAGCCGCACCCTGCCGCCGATGGCGCTGGGCGCCATGCCCCTGGCCGCCCTGCTGTCACCGGCCAGCGTCTTCGCCGACGCGCAGGACCGCGCGGCGCTGCGGGCCCTGCTCGCGGCCGTGCAGGCCCGGGCGGTCGACGCGCGGCAGGTCGAGGAGCTGGACGCGCTGGCGCCCTGGGGGCCGCTGTTCTTGACCGGGCACGCCTTCGCCTTCGCCAGAGGCGACACCCGCCCCGCCCAGCCGCTGCGCTGGGCGGACTGGATCGACGAGCTGCGCCGCGCCGACGCGCTGCGCCCCGGCGACGGGCCGCGCCGCGCCGAGGACCACGCGCGCGCCGACGAGCTGGGCCGGGCCGACCGGCTGCTCAAGGCCCTCCAGGCGCTGTGCACCGACCCGTGGGCCGCCGTGCTCGCCCGCTTCCGCGCCATGTGGACGGTCCCCTGCTTCGCGGTGGGCACCCTGCCCCTGCCCGACATCAGCGCGGCCATCGACGCCTATGTGCGCATCAACCGCGCCGGCGTGCGGGTGCGCGTCGAAGAGCGCGCCCTGGCCCTGCTCTCGCGCGCCCGCCCTGCCCTGACCCAAGACCTGCGCCGCTACCACGAGGGGCGGGGCGACCTGAACACCCACGTCGACACCCGCGCGCTGCTCGAACACACCGGCGACCGGGGCCTGGGCTTCGAGGTGTGGATGCGCACGGTCACCCGCTACGCCGCCCTCTCGGTCAACGG
>JBJONS010000574.1:0-9488 GCA_046051725.1 Pseudomonadota bacterium
GTGTCGGCCATCGCGGTCGTCGTGGTGCTCTTCCTCGGGGTGGCGATGAACGCCGCGACGCCGCCGTCGCGTCGGCCGTCGTCGGCCACGGGCGTGGCGGAGCTGCTCGTGCCGTCGGTCAGGGCGGGTGACGAGCAGCCCTTGCCCGAGTCGACCGGTGCCGCGACACCCTCGACCGGGGCCGCCGAGGCCGCCGCGGTGGCCGCCTACGCCGAGATCGACAGGCTGATGAAGGCCGGCGCCTACAAGGCCGCCTCCGCAAAGGTGCCAGCCTTCCTCCGGGCCCACCACGCGACAGAGACCTCCGTCACCAACAAGCGCACCTTGGACGAGCTGAGCTTGGTGGGCACGCGGGTTGACCCGCAGTGGGCGACGAAGGTCAATCAGTGGTACCAAGGTGAGGGCAAGGTCGACCTGAGCAAGGGCGCCACCCTGGTGGTGTTTTGGGAGGAGTGGTGCCCGCACTGCCAAAAGGAGCTGCCCAAGCTCGTCGAGCTGGCCAAACAGCACCAACCCAGCGGGCTGCGCCTGTTGGGCCTGACGCGGGTGACCAAGTCCTCCACCGATGAAGCGGTCCGGGCATACGTGTCCGGGCAAGGCTTCGACTTCCCCGTGGCCAAAGAGCGAGAGGGCGGGCCTCTCTCTGCGGCCTTTCTCGTCAAGGGGATCCCCGCCGCCGCCCTGGTGGTCGACGGGGAGGTGGCGTGGCGGGGGCACCCCGCGAGGCTGCATGACCAGCACCTGATGGACAAGCTGCTCGGCGTCTACAGCCCCCCAACCGGCGCCCAGGAGGCCGCCGCCGGCGTCGCCTTCGCCGAGATCGACGAGCTGATGCGGGCCGGCGACCTCAGCGCCGCCGCCGCCAAGGTGCCGGCCTTCCGGCAGGCACACGAGGCGACAGAGACCTACGCCGCCAAGAGGCGCATCCTGGAAGAGCTGAGCTTGGTGGGCACGCGGGTAGACCCCCAGTGGGCGGTGAACGTCGAGCAGTGGTACCAAGGCGAGGACAAGGTTGACCTGAGCAAAGGCGCCACATTGGTCGTGTTTTGGGAGGAGTGGTGCCCGTACAGCCGCAAAGAGCTCCCCAGGCTCTTCGCGCTGGTCAAGCAGCACCAACCCGATGGGCTGCGCATGTTGGGCCTGACGCGCGTGACCAAGTCGGCCACCGACGACACGGTGCGGGCCTTCTTGGTCGGCGAGGGGATCGACGTCCCGATGGCCAAAGAGCACGCGGGCGGGCCTCTCTCTGCGGCCTTTCTCGTGAAGGGGATCCCTGCCGCGGCCCTCGTGATCGATGGGCAGGTGGCCTGGCGGGGGCACCCGGGTAAGCTCAACGATGCGCTGCTGGCGGCGCTGTGGGTCCGATGACCCCAAGCCGTGCCGACAACGGCGCCGAAGAGGCGGAGGCCGAAGGGCGCAGCCGGGTGGGGTGCGCGGCGCCACGCGCGCGCGAGGGCTCAGGCTGACCCCGCAGCGCGCACGTGGATGGGCCCGGCGCACGGACCCGCCGCCCTCGGGCACGCCGGCGCCGCGCCCGGCGCGCGGGCCACGCCTGCGCGCTGACGCCCTGCTCGACGGCCTGCGGCCGCCCACCCGCCGAGGAGCGGGCTTCTGCGGTCCACGCGGGCCCACGAGACAGGGCCGCTCGCCGGCGAGGGTGGGGGCCGACATCGCGGAGGTCGACTGCGCCGCAAAGCCGCTGGACTGCGATGGCGAGGACAACGACTGTGACGGCATGATCGACGAGGCCGATGAGCTTGAGGCCCGCCAGCTCAGAAGCGTAGACCCAGACCATGACGGCTACCCGGCCGCGGCGCCGCGCTGGGGCTGCGCCGGCGCCGAGGGCGAGGTGGCGATCACGCCGACAGAGGCCGCGGTGGACTGCAACGATACCCGAAGCGTGGCTCACGCCGGGGTGTCGAGGGTCAGCGCGCCCGTTCAAGGTGCGCTCGAAGCTCCCCCAGGAGCGCTTGCCGGGGCCGAGAGCCGAGGGCAGCGATGAGCGCGTCTCGAATCTCCGTGGACTCGGAAGCCAGGCCAGCCTTTTTCAGGGACACCCGAAGTTGGTCGGCTGGTCGCTTCGGTGTGGGAGGCCCGCCGTACATACAGGCAAGCAGGTACATCTCGGCGGCCGACGCATGTCGCGCTTCTCGTTTGCAAAGGTCACCCATCTGCTCGTAGACGGAGCCAATGTTTCCTGTACCGAGGCGGGCAATCAACCGGAGCGCCAGGTTGAACGCGCGCCAAGCGGCGTCACCGTGGCCACTCTGGGAGAGGTGCACACCTCCGTCGCGCAAGGCCCACCATGCGCCGGCCTGCTCTGCTGTGGCCAGCCATCTGTCGAAGGTTGGGCCGGTGGGGCCGCCCGCTTCGATCTCTTGTTCCAGCGAAGCCGTGTCAGCTTCGAGACGGTCGTGCAGTGCGCGTTCGGAGCGGATGGACTCGATCCGCTCCAAGATGCGATGATGCGTGTCGGGTGCCTTCTCGGCGACCAACAATAGGTAATCCGCGACTTTTGGCCCCTCGCATTCCAGCATACCCAAGCACACCCAGCCGGCCCAGGCCGCGAAGTCTACGTCCCCACCTGGGCCATAGAGGGTCCGTGCGCGCAGACTTGGCGCTTTGGGCGCAAGCGCCAACGCCTCGCGAAACAACTCGAGCGCCCGCGCCGGGTTTTGGTGCGGGTAGTCGGCGCCGACGGCGTGGAGCTTTGCTTGCACCGCCAGGACCCAGGGGGGCGGTGACTCCGTGACCTGCACGTCCAGGTCGACCAACGCATCGCTATCGTTCTCCACTTATGCTCCATCCGCCCGCGATGGGGCCTCGGTCATGGCCGGCGACGACGCCCGGCCGACACCTATCCACGCGGCGCCCCCCTGTGCGCGCGCCCCGAACTCCGGGCGAGCGCCCTCCACGGGAGAGCGGTCGCCGGCAAGTGTACTCATCCGCATGCCCCCCTCGCCACCCGCCTCGCGGCGGCAGGGAGCGGAGCGGCCGGCTTCGCCGGGTCGGCCGCAGGCCGACGGAGCGCAGCGAACCCGCGCAGCGCCCCGACCGCCGGGGCCTGCCCCGGCGGGGCCGCCCCCTCGCCTCCCCCGCCAGGCGCCGGGCGCACAGTGTGAGCCCACATCGGCCGACCCGCGGCTGCAGGGCGCGCGATGTGGGCCCACATGCACCGACCCGCGGCTGCAGGACGCGCGATGTGAGGCCACATGTACCGACCCGCGGCTGCAGGAGCCGCGATGTAAGCCCACACGCTCCGACCCGCGGCTGCAGGACGCGCGATCTGCGCCCACATGCACCGACCCGCGGCTGCAGGACGCGCGATGTGCGCCCCCATGCACCGACCCGCAGGCTGCCGGGGCCCCGCCCGGGCCCCGCCCCTCAGCCGCCCTCAGCCTTCAGCTTGCGCTCGAGCTCATGCGCCACCGCCCGCAGCTCGGCGTCATCGGGCGCGCGCTTCAGCCCACGGCGGGCCCGCAGCAGCGCGCCCTTGGGGTTCTCTGTGAGGATCATGAGCTTGCAGAGCCACCGGGCGGTGTCGAGGCTCTCGCCGTCGAGCTGCTCGGCGAGCAGCAGCATCTCTAAGCCCTCGTTCATGCGCTGGTCGGCGGGCTTGCTGGGGTTGTTCGCCCGGGCCCAGCCGAGCGGGCTGAGCACGTTGGGGTCGGCGGTCGAGCGGCGCTGGGCCAAGCTCAAGACCTTGTCGGCCTGGGCGAAGTCGGCGCGCTCGATGAGGGCGCGGGCGCGCAGCAGCAGCTTCTCGGGGCCGCCGGCGTCGCTGACCAGCTCGGAGCCGCCCCAGCCGAAGCGGCGCTCGGCGTCGTCGATCAGCGCGACCAGGCGCCCCGCGAGCGCCCGGGCCCCGGCGGGCAGGGTCGGGCTCTCGGCCAGCTCGGCGTAGCGGCGCCGCTGGCGGTCGGCGACCTCGACGACCAGGGCGTGGGCCGAGCCCGGGGGCAGGCCGAGCACCACCGCCGGCGCCGCGCCCTCGAGGCGGGAGAGCTCGCGCTCGAGCCGGGCGTGGACCTGGGCCGCGCCGCCCATGTCGCCGCTCGGGCGCGCGCCGCTGACCGGCCGGCCGCCGAGCGCGGTCACCGTGGAGCTGAGCGAGCGGCGGCCGAGGCCCTGCAGCGTGCTCGCCGAGGAGATCGAGCTCCACGAGCCGAGGCCCGAGATGGTCGAGATGGGCTCTTCGCCCCGCGGGGCCGGCGGCGGCGGGGGCGGCGCCTCGGCCTTGACCACGCCCATGCGCGCCAGCGCGGCGAGCGGCACGCTGAGCTCGTCGTTGGGCACGCCGGTGCGGGCGCAGGCGGGGCCGAGCGCCTCGACCGGCGCGCTGAGCATGGCCCGCAGCCCGCCGGGCAGGCGCAGCGCGCCGAGGGCGTCGGGATCGACGACCGACAGGCGATCGGCGCGGTGGCGGTGCACGAACGAGGTGGCCGAGGGATCGGTCAGCGCCTCAAAGAGCAGCGTCGCCACGCCGGCGCGGTCCGCCGGCCCGTCGTCGCCGGGCAGGTCGGCGGCGAACAGGTCGCCGTGGCGCAGCATGCGGGCCAGGGCGTCGCGGTCCCGCGGATCGACGAAGCCGCCGCGCCGCAGCAGCACCGGGCGGAGCTGCGGCGCCCCGCGCAGGCGCAGCTCGGCGGTGCGGTGCCGGCGCCAGACCTGGAGCACCAGGTCGACGTTGGCTGGGTCGAGGCCCGCGCTCGCGCGGGGCATGATGCTCTCATTGGCGCGCTGCAGGGCGCTGCGGTGGGGAGAGCTCACCCCGCCCGCGCCCGGGGCCAGCAGATCGGTGAGCGCGGCGAGGCTGCCCGAGGCCACCGGGCGGGTCGGGCGGCCCGGGGCCCGGGGCGGCTCGGCCGGGGCCGCGAAGGCCGGCGGGGGCTCAGGGAAGGCCGGGAAGCCGCCCGCCGCCGGCGGGGGCGCGGCTGGGCGCTTGCGCTGCTGCTCGGCCAGCAGGTCCGCGAGCTCGAGCATGCTCACCGGGTGCCGGAGGAGCCGGAGCGCGGGCAAGCGGCCCCGCGCGGCGGCGACCCCAGGCTCGGTCGGCGGGCGGCGGGTGGCGCCCACCACCAGGGGCTGATCGGGCTGCCCGACCAGCGCGCGCGCGACCCGATCCAGCGCGTCGCCGGGCAGGTCGAGGTTGAGCAGCACCGCCCCGGGCGCGCCGTGCACGACCGCCCGCAGCAGGCCCTGGGGCTCGGCGAAGCCGTCGATCCGGTGCCCCGAGGCGCCCAGCACCGCGCGCGCCAGATCCAGCCAGCGGGGGTCATTGTCGAAGGCAACTACGTACATTGACCGACCGCCCCCCCTTTTGCGCTGCCGCGCGCCCTAAGGGGCAGCTTGCAGCAGCGCAAGCCTGTCACCATCCCCGTGAAACGGTGGCACACGCGGTCCGAGCGGGTGTTTCGCGGTGGGAACATTTTGGGCTCCGCGGTGGACCAGGGCGCCCGCCCGCGACGGGGAGGGGCGACAGGCTACACCCCGCGACCGGAGCCTGGATGTCTGCGACCACCGCCGCGCTGCGCGCCGTACTCACCGCCTTGCCCGCCGACGCGCCCTGGGCGGTGCTCGACTGCGACGACGAGGGCACCCTCGTGGCGGTCGGCGAAGACGGCCGGGTGCAGCCCGGCCCGGGCTGGATCGACGAGGCCCGGGCCCTGCTCGGGCGCGGGCCGGTCCCCTGCGCGGGCGGCCCGTCCCCCGGGCTGGTCGGCTGGCTCGGCTACGAGGCCGGCCGCTGGTGCGAGCGCATGCCGGCCCCCCGGGCGCCGCGTGCGGCGGCGGACCTGTGCTTGTGGCGCCCCCGGTCGGCGCTCTGGCTGCCCCACGCGCCCGATCCGGCCCCGGCGCCCCTCGCGCCCGCGCCGGTGCCGGCCCCGCCCGGCGCCGCGGCGGCCTACGCGGCGGCGGTCGAGGCTTTGCTGCATCACATTCGCGAAGGGGACGTCTACCAGGCCAACCTTGCGTGGCAGACCCCTCCCCTGCCCTGCCCGGACCCGGTCGCGGCCTGGCTGGCCCTGCGCGCCCACAACCCGGCGCGGCGCGGGGCGCTGCTCCACATCGACGGCCTGCACGTCGTGAGCAACTCGCCCGAGCTGTTCTTGCGGGTCCACCCCCCACGGCCAGGGGGGCCCGGCAGCGTGGCCCGCAGCGCGCCGATCAAGGGCACGGCGGCGGGCACCCCCGCCGGGCGGGCCCACCTCGAGGCCAGCGCCAAAGAGCGGGCCGAGCTCACCATGATCGTCGACATGGTGCGCAATGACCTCGGACGGGTGGCCCTGCCCGGCGGCGTTCTCGCCCACCCGCGCGCGCTCGTGCGCTGCGGCGACCTCTGGCACGCCGAGCAGCTGGTCGAGGCCGAGGGGCCCGAGGGCGTCGACGCGCTGGACTGGGTGCGGGCGGCCTTCCCGCCGGCCAGCGTGACCGGGGCGCCCAAGGTGCGGGCGATGGAGCTCATCGCCGCGCTCGAGCCCGAGCCCCGCGGCGTCTACACCGGCGCCATCGGCTGGCTGGGCGCCGACGGCGGCGCGCACCTCAACGTGGCCATCCGCACGCTGATCTGCGCGGGCGGACAGGCCCGGCTGCACGTCGGGGCGGGCATCGTCGCGGCCTCGCAGCCGGCGGCTGAGTGGGAGGAGACCTGCGCCAAGGCCGGCGCGGTCCTCCGCGCGCTCGGCGCCAGCTCCTCCTCTTGATCGTCCTTCCTCCCTGTGATCGACCGGAGCACCGATGCGCCCGACCCTGCCCTTTGGTCTCTATGGCGTCGCTGACGCCACCTACGGCGACCCGCTCGCCCAAGGGCACCTGCTCATCGACGAGGGCCTGCAGGTCGTGCAGCTGCGCTGCAAGGGCTGGAGCACCGCCGACCGGGCCGCGGTGGGCCGCCCGCTCGCCGCGCGCCTGGGCGCCCGCGGCGGCCTGCTCATCATGAACGACGATCTGGAGGCCGCCTTGGCCTGCGGCGCCCAGGGCCTGCACCTGGGCCAGGGGGACGGCGCGCTGGCCGAGGCCCGGGCCCGCCTGCCCCCGGGCGCCCTGCTCGGGCGCAGCACGCACACGCCAGAGCAGGTGGCCGCGGCGGCGGACGAAGCCGACTACCTGGGCTTTGGGCCGCTCTTTGGCACCACCACCAAAGAGACGCCGTGGACGCCGCGGGCGCCGCTGCTGGCCGCCGCCCTGGCCGCCGCCGGGCGCACCCCGGTGGTCGGCATCGGCGGGCTGAGCGCGGCACGGCTGCCGGCGCTGCGGGCCGCGGGCTTGCGCCACTGGGCGGTGATCTCGGCGATCCACTGCGCCCCGTCAGCGGCCGGCGCGGTGGCCGCCCTGCGCTGAGCGGGGCGCCTGCGCCAGGTGAGCCCGCTGGCGCCGATCCTGGGAAGGGTCCGGCCGAGGACGCGCCGCGGCGGCCCGTGGGTCGACGGCGGCGGGCGTCAATGTTGTGGCGCCGGCTCCACCCCTCATGCTATTGCAGGCGCAGCAGTTGCCGGGTCAAGAGCCCGGGCCACTTCGGAGCCCCCATGACCTCGATCCTGCTCATCATCGCGCTGGCCCTCCCCTCGACCGCCCACGCCGGCTGGTTCCGCAAGGGCAAAGAGAAGGAGCGCAAGACCTACTCTGAGGTCGAAGAGAAGGACGCCCGCGACGAGCGCGCGGCGCAGGACGAGGCGACCACCGAAGGCGACGACGGCGACGAGCAAGAGGGCGCCGGCACCACCAGCCACGGCGCGGTCGACCTGCGCGACGCCGACCCGTCGATGCGCGAAGAGCCCAAGGCCGTGCAGGCCCCCGAGGGCTCGCTGTGGGACTTCATCGAGAACATCGAGGGCGTCGTCCCCACCGACGAGGCCGTGCCCCAGAGCGAAGAGCTCGACGAAGAGCGCCAGGCCGAGCACACCTTCCTCATCGAGGGGGTCAATGGCCGGCCGCCCGAGGCCTTCTACGCCGACCCGCTGGCGGCCACCGCCGACGACCCGCTCTTCTTGAACCTGGTGAACCCCAGCGACTATGACATCCCCGTCGTGATCAACGACGATGTCATCCGCTGGATGCGCTACTTCACCGGCAGCGGCCGCAAGTACTACGCCCGCTGGCTCGAGCGCAGCACCAAGTACCGCCCGATGATGTACGAGAAGCTCGACAAGGCCGGTCTGCCCCGGGATCTCGTCTACCTCAGCATGATCGAGAGCGGCTACGCCACGCACGCCTACAGCCGCGCCGCGGCGGTCGGCCTCTGGCAGTTCATCGCCCCGACCGCCACCGAGTGGGGCATGCGGGTCGACTGGTGGGTCGACGAGCGCCGCGATCCCGAGGTCAGCACCGACGCCGCGATCGCCTTCCTCGGCTACCTCAACAAGAAGTTCGGCTCGTGGCACCTCGCCTGGGCGGCCTACAACGGCGGGCCGGGCCGCGTGGATCGGGCGGTCGCCCGCCACGGCACCAAGGACTTCTGGAAGCTGTCGAAGGCCGGGGCCTTCCCCGACGAGACCGACAACTACGTGCCCAAGCTGATCGCCGCGGCGATCATCGGCCACCACCCCGAGCGCTACGGCTTCACCGGCCTGCAGTACCAAGAGCGGCTCGACTACGAGCTGGTCCAGGTGCCGCCGAGCGTGGGCGTCGACGTGCTGGCGCGCTGCGCCGGCGTCACGGTGGCCCAGTTCCAAGACATGAACCCGCACCTGCTGCGCTTCACCCTGCCCCCCGAGGGCAAGGGCCTGTTCGTGCACGTGCCCAAGCACGGCAAGGACACCTTCCTCGCCGCCCTCGACAAGGTGCCGCCGGCCGAGCGGATCACGTTCAGCCGCCACAAGGTGCGGCCCGGCGAGTCGCTGGGCAGCATCGCCAAGCGCTACGGCGTCTCGGCCGCCGACCTGCAGCGGGTCAACAAGATCAGCAACCCCAACAAGATCCTCGTGGGGATGGAGCTGGTCATCCCCGGCAAGGGCACCGCCGGCGCGATGGTCGCCGCGAACGACGGCCCGCGGCCCGAGGCGAAGGCCACCGCCAGCAAGACCACGGCGAGCAAGGCGAGCGCCGAGCCGGCCACCGCCAAGGCGATGACCAGCACCGCCGGGGCCGGCGCCAGCCAGCCCAAGGCCACCAAGATCACCCACGTGGTGCGCAAGGGCGAGGCGCTGAGCGCCATCGCCGCCCGCTACGGGGTCTCGACCTCGGACGTGATGCGCTGGAACGGCATCTCGAACGCCAACAAGGTCAACTACGGCAGCAAGCTGGTGATCTACCAGAAGGCCAGCGCCTGGTCGACCCACGTGGTCCGCAAGGGCGAGACGATGAGCGAGGTGGCCGCCCGCTACGGCTGCTCGGTCGCCGACCTCAAGAGCTGGAACAACCTCAAGTCCTCTGAGATCTACGTCGGGCAGAAGATCAAGGTCCGGCGCTGAGCCCTGGCGGGCGCGGGCCGGGACCTCCCGCCGCCGCCCGCAGAGGAGCCCCCATGCTGCCCCACGTCGCCGCGCCCG
>JBJONS010000575.1:0-3914 GCA_046051725.1 Pseudomonadota bacterium
GCGGCGGCGAGGACCTTCAGCTCGACGGCGATCGGCGTGGGCAGGGCCGAGATGGCCAGCGTGGTGCGGGTCGCCCCGATGGACGCGAAGACCTCGTTGTAGACCGCGTTGTAGGCGGCGAAGTCGCGATCCATGTCGATGAGGAAGACCGTGACGTCGAGCACATCTTCGAGCCGGCTGCCCGCGGCCTCGAGGATGCGCCGCACGTTCTCGATGACCGCCCGGGTCTGGGCCGCCACGTCGTAGTCCAGGGGGCGGCCCTCGGCGTCGCGCACCGGCCCGCCGGGGATCGCGTTGGTGCCCGGCTGGCGCGGGCCGACCCCCGACAAGAACAGCAGGTCACCCACCCGCCGGGCGTGGGGGTAGGCGCCCACTGGTGCGGGGGCTGCGCTGGTGGAAATGGGGGTGGAGGAACGAGCGGGAGGGGGCGGAGGCGCAGCGACCGGGGGAGAGAGGGGTGCAGCGCGCGGAGGCGCCGTCGGCGCGGTCGGCGCCGCGGACGGGGTGGGTCGGGCCGGCGCTGCCGGCGCGCGGGCCTCTCCGCCGGCGAGCACCCCGCGGTCTCCGCGGAAGACGTCCACGTCGTCCTCATCGAACTCCAGCTGCGCGGCGGCCGACGCGTCGGGGCGCAGGCTCACCACCGCGCAGCCCGCGCCTTGCACCGGCGCGTAGGCCAGCACATCGCCGCGGTAGCCGTTGTGGGCGCCGGCGGCCGCGGCCAGCCACCACACGCCCTTGAGGCGGGCGTCGGCCCGGGCCTGGGCCGCGAAGGTGCGGGCGAGCTGGCTGACGTCCTCGAGCCGCCCCTCGGCCAAGATCTCGAGCAGCTTTTGGTTCCACTCATCGTCTTGGCGCGAGCTGACCCGGTCGTCGGCCAGCGGCACCGGGCGGGGGAACACGCGGTGGGTGAGGTTGCTGACCGCCGCGACCACCACCCGCTTGCCCGAGCTGAGGATGGCGTCACGCACGGCCTTCCCGAGGATGATGGTCTCGGCGCGGTCGGCGTAGACGTTGCACGACACCACGGCCACGGGCAGCTGACCAGACGGGTCGAGCAGCTGCTTTGCCACCAACGTGCCAGTGTCGATGGGGAATCCGCGGTAGTTGACCCCCCGGGCGGCGAGGCCCCGGGTGGTCGCGCGCTGGATCACCGCCTCGCTGAACGCCACGTCGACCGGGAAGCTGTAGTCGATGGCGCCCAGCGCGTGGAACTCCTCGTCGACGTGGGTCCAGGTCGGCCGGGGGTCGGTCTGCAGCAGGTGCCCGAGGATGCTGTGCCAGCCGACGCTGTAGATGACGAGCAGCTCGGGCTTTAGCGCCTCGAGCTGGGCGCGGGCGGCGGCGTAGCCGTCGGCGAGGTTGCGCACGCCAGGCCCCCCGTCGGGGCAGAGCAGGGGGTGCGGCATGCGCGGCAGCAGCAGGGCCAGCTCGACGCTGCCCGTGGCGGTGCGGGGGGTGGTGGTGCTCATCGAACCTCCGCGCGGGCGGGGTCCCAGCCCATGATCGCGTTGCCCGTCCCGATGACGGTGCCGTAGCCGTAGAGCTCGGCGGGGTAGTCGGGGAAGCCCAGCGCGCTGAGCAGCCAGGTGAGGCTGCCGTCCTTGCACTCCGAGATGGCCCCCTCGATGAAGTCGGGCATCTCGGCGAGGGCCTGGCGGCTGCGGCCGGCCCGCAGGTGGCTGATCATCCGCATGTCCCAGAGGTGCTGGCCGTGGTGGTAGATGTGCTCGTGGCTCATGTCCTCGGGCAGGGCCGGCTCGACCGTGAAGTGGCGGTGGCTGAGGCTGTTGCTGGCGAGCAGCAGGGCCCGGCGGCCGGTGCGCTCGACGGCCCGGCGGGTCGCCTCGCCGAGGCGGACCTGCAGCTGCTCGCCGACCTCGTTGCCGAACTCAAAGTGCGCCCGGTTCGACGAGATCGCGACGATCGGCAGGTCCCAGGCCGGCCGGGTCATGTGGCACGAGATGATGCTGCCGTAGTCGACCCGGAACTTCGGGTTCTCCATCGGCTGCATCTCGAGGCCCGCCGCGCGGCCCTCGGCGACGATGGCGTGGGCCAGCCCGACGTCGACCCGCAGGTCGTACTGGTAGCGAAAGAGGTGCGGGAAGATCGGGTCGACCGACAGCCCCTGGAATTGCGGCAGGGCCAGCACGTGCGTGCCCTGGGTCGTCTTCCAGTGCGGGGAGTGCACGATGATGACGTCGAACTGCTTCTTTTCGAGGTCAGCGCGCAGGCGCTCGTAGCCCCAGCGCAGCACCTCCCACCCGCACTCGGCCCGGGGCTCGTTCTGGGGCGGGTTCTCGGCGTAGACGAGGTGGGGCGGGTGCGGGGCGAGGGCCCCGGCGACGATCTGCCCGGGGGCGGGCGCGGTGCTCATGGCGACTCCCGCGCGCGCCAGCGGTCGGCCGAGGGCGCGCGCGCGGCGAGGGTAGCCCACAGCGACGGCAGGGCGCCAAGACGGCGCGCTTGACGCCAACCTCGACATGAGAGAGGCCAGGCGGGCGGCGCGGCGGCGGCGCGGGCTCAGGCCCCCGGGGCCGCGCTGGGCGGGCCGAAGACCACCCGCAGGCGGGCGCGCAGGCCGCGGGCGGCGGCGAGGTCGGCCAGCAGGGCGCGCGGCTCGTCAAAGGCGATGTGCAGCGGGTTGTGGCTGCGCATGGGCTTGACCGTGCCATAGTCGACCGGCGCGCCTTCGGGGCAGAAGGTGCCGAAGAGGCGGTCCCAGATGATGAAGATGCCCGCGTAATTCCGGTCGAGGTAGGCCGGGTTTCGCCCATGGTGCACGCGGTGGTGCGAGGCGGTGTTGAAGACCCAGCCCAGCGGCCCCGCGCGCCCGACCAGCTCGGTGTGCAGGCCGAACTGGTAGAGCAGCGAGACCGCCTGCTGCAGCACGATGGCCTCGACCGGCACGCCGAGCAGGGGCAGGGGCAGCCAGAACAGCGGCCCGTAGAAGAGCTCGCCCCAGGACTGGCGCAGGGCGGTGCTCAGGTTGTAGCGCGCGCTGCTGTGGTGGGTGTGGTGGGCCGCCCAGAGCAGGCGCACCTCATGACCCGCCCGGTGGTAGGCATAGAAGCACAGGTCATCAGCCAAGACCAGGGCGGTGACCGCCAGCGGCGCGGGCAGGGCGCCCCAGAGGTCGAGCAGCGGGCGGCTGGCGAGCCAGGCGAAGGCGGGCACGAAGAACAGGGCCCGCCAGACGGTGTCGAGGGCGAGGAAGCCCAGGCCCATGCTGAGGCTGGCCGCGGTGTCCTTGAGCGCGTAGCCCTGGACCCCTGGGGTCCGCCGGCTGAGGATCAGCTCGACGGCCATGCTCAGGCCGAAGATCGGCATGGCCAGCAGGTAGAGCAGGTCGGGGTCGAGCGGGCCGAGGCCGGGCAGGGTGGGGGACACGGGCGCTCCTGCGGCTCAGCGGGCGGCGACGGTCCCGAGCGCCTGGATGGCGCTGGCGTGGCAGGCGCTCCACTTGGGCTGCACGCCGTTGTAGTAGGCGCGGCGCACCGGCCAGGGCGGGGTCGAGAGGTAGGTGTGGACCTCGACCCGCGTGCGATCCGGGCCCACGGGGGTCAGCGTCCACACCGTCTGGAAGCCCTTTTTCCCCGCGTGGTCGAGGTCGACACGGCCGGGGTGGCTGGCCTCGAGGATCGGGGCCACGACGCGGCTGATCCGCCCGTCGAGCTCGCGGCGCCACGAGTCGACCGCGTAGGTCATGTGGGCGGTCGCGCCCACGCCGGCCCCGGGGCTGCCCACGGTCCAGTCGCGGCTGCAATTGCCGGTCCAGACCGCTTTGTGCACGGCGAGATCGCTGAGCTTGGCGGTCAGGTGGTCGGCGGGCAGCGGCAGCTCGGCCTGGGCGACCAGATCGGCGTTGGGCCAGTCGCGGGCCGCGGCGCGGCCGGGCGCGCCGACAACGCCGAGGA
>JBJONS010000576.1:0-3847 GCA_046051725.1 Pseudomonadota bacterium
AGCTCCGGCTGATGTACAGCGATGACCTCATCCCGCGGGGCGGCGGCCGCTACCAGCCGGGCGGCGCGGTGACCGAGGCCAGCGCCTGCCGGGTGACCCAGGGCGCGACCGAGGGCAGCAACGTCGACCCGATGCGCGAGATGGTCGAGCTGATCCAGACCGCCCGGTATTTTGACATTTACCAGAAGGCGATCCAGACCTCGGACGCCCTCGACCAGACCATCTACGCCCTTCCCCGAGGCTGATCCATGCGCTCGCTCTACACCGCGGCCACCGGGATGCGCGCCCAACAGATGCGCATCGACAACATCGCGAACAACCTCAGCAACGTCTCGACGACCGGCTACAAGAAGGCCCGCGAGGCCTTCGAGGACCTCATCTACCAGACCGTTCCGGTCGGCTCGACCACGCTGCTCAACCAGCGGCCGATGAGCCTCGAGATGGGCACTGGCACGCGACTGGTGGCCGTGCAGCGCGACTTTACGACCGGCGACCTGACCTACACCGGCAACCAATACGACATGAGCATCGGCGGTCGCGGCTTCTTTGTCGTGCAGGACGCCAATGGCAACCAGCGCTTTACCCGCGACGGCCGGTTCCAGCGCGACGTGAACGGCGAGCTGGTGACCGCGGCGGGCCTCACGCTCAGCCCGAGCATCCAGATCCCCGAGGACGCGCTCCGCGTCGTCGTGAACGAGGACGGCACCGTCCAGGCCGAGTTCGAGGACGACACCGCGCTGGTCACCGTCGGCCAGATCCAGCTGGTCGAGTTCCAGAACCCCACCGGCCTGCGCGCCGCCGGCGGCAACCTCTACATCGCCACCCCCGAGAGCGGTCAGCCGCAGTTCATGGACCCGAGCCAGGGCTTCGTGAACATCCAGCAGGCCTTCCTCGAGGCGAGCAACGTGGACGTCGCAGAGGAGCTCATCAACATGATCGTCGCGCAGCGCTCCTATGAGCTCAGCAGCAAGGTCATCGAGACCTCCGACCAGATGCTCCAGACCGTCTCGTCGATGAAGCGCTGAGCGCCCGGGTGCGGTCGGTCCTCGGGGCGGCGGCCGCGGGGGCGGCGCTCTCGGTGGGGGTCGCCCGCGCGGAGCTGCCCGAGCGCGCCGTGGCCGAGGCGGTGCGTGCGCATGTCGCCGAGACCCTCGCGGTCCCGCTGCACGACGTGGAGGTGCCCAGCGTCGGGCTGGGCCGCCCGCTGCGGTGCCCGGAGGGGACGCCGGTGCGGGTGGAGGCGGTCCCGGGCGAAGATTACCGTGGTTGGGCTGATCTTCGCGTCGGCGGAGAGGGCTGCGAGGCCCTGCGCGTGCGGGCCCGGGTCCAGGTCTGGCGGAGCGTCCCGGTCGCGGCAGCGGACGCTGGCGCCGGCGCGGTGGTCCGGCTCAGCGCACGGCGGGTCCTCATGGAAGAGGTCCATGGCGTCTCGGTCGACCCGGACGGCGGCCCCTTCGTCGCGGTCGCGCCGGTGCGCGCCGGCGAGCCGGTGCTGGTGGGCCGGGTCCGGGTCGCGCCGGCCGCCCGCAGCGGTGCGATGGTGCAGATCGAGGTCGTGGTGGGTGGCGTCGTGGTGCGGGTCCCCGGCAAGCTTCTGAGCGACGCGGCGCTCGGCGAGCGGGTCAAGGTCTTGAACACCGTGCACGGAGTCGTGGTGGAAGGTACGCTCAGCGCGCCCGACCGGGTGCGGACCTCCAGCGGGGGCTGAGCCGGGGGCTGGTGCTGGGGCCGCGCGCCGCGCGGGGTCGCCGAGGGGGTGGTGGATGGCTGGGCACACGATGATCACGCGCTGCGGGCCGCGCGCCAGGCTGGTGGCCGCCGCGCTCGCCCTCGCGGCGATGGGCCGGGCGCCGACCGCGGTCGCCGCGCCCGAGGGGCTGCCCGAGTACCGCGACGCGATGCCGCCGACGCCGCCGCCGCCGCCCCCGGGCAGCCTGTGGTCTGAGGCCAACGCCCGCGCGATGATCGGCATGGATGGCAACGCCCGCCGGGTCGGTGATCTCATCACGGTCCGCATCACCGAGCGCACCCGCGCCGAGGCCGCGGCCGACACCGAGACCCGCCGCGAGAGCACCGTCGGCGGCAGCATCAGCCGCATGTTTGGCGTCGTCGAGGGCGCGACCAAGAACAACCCGTTGATGGGCGGCGAGCTCGCGCTTGAGGCGGCCGGCGGCTCGTCCTTCTCGGGTGACGCCAAGACCACGCGCGAAGGATTGGTCACGGGGTCGTTGACCTGCCGGGTGGTCGAGAAGTACCCGAACGGCAACCTCAAGATCTACGGCTGGAAAGAGGTGCGCACCAACCGCGAGACCACCTACTTGGTGCTCACGGGCATCATCCGGCCGCGCGATATCCAAGCCAACAACACGATTGAGAGCGATTTCGTCGCCGAGGCCAAGCTGCAGCTCGACGGGGCGGGCGTGGTGGCTGACAAGCAGGGCCCGGGCATCGGCGCGCGGGTCGTCGACCACGCGTGGCCGTTCTGATGCGCCGCCCCGGTCCCGAGGGAGCTGAGATGAAGCCGCTGCACTGCAATCTTCGCGGCGCCCGCCGGCTTGGGTGGGGGCTGCAGGCCCTCGCCGCGCTGGCCCTGCTCGGGGCGTCCCCGGTCGGCGAGGCCGCCCGCGTGAAGGACGTCGCCGCGCTGTACGGCGCGCGCGACAACATGCTCATCGGCTACGGCTTGGTCACCGGCCTCAACCGCACCGGCGACACCTTGCAGAACCGCGCGAGCATCCGCGCCCTGGTCAACCGCTTGCAGGGCATGGGTTTCACCGTGACGCCCCAAGAGGTGATGGCCCGCAACGTGGCGGTGGTCATGGTCACCGCGCGCCTGCCGCCCCACGCCCGCAGCGGCCACCAGATCGACGTCGAGGTCAGCAGCACCGGCGACGCCACCTCGCTTGAGGGCGGCGTGCTGCAGTTCACCCCGCTCACCGCGCCGGACGGCGAGGTCTACGCGACGGCCCAGGGCCCGATGGTGATCGGCGGCTTCAACGCCCAGCAAGCGGGGACCACCGCGCGCAAGAATTTCCCCAACGTGGGACGGATCCCCCAGGGCGCGATCGTCGAGAAAGAGAACCCCAACCGGATGATCCTCGACAAGCAGTCCGAGCTCGAGTGGATCATCCGCGAGCCCGACTTCACCACCGCGCTGCGCATGGCCGACGCGATCAACGACGCCTTTGACGAGGACCTCGCCCGGGCCCGCGACGGCGGCACGGTCGTCGTCAAGGTGCCGAGCCGCTACCTCAGCCGGCAGGTCGAGATGATCGCCGAGGTCGAGGCGGTCGACCTTCAGCCCGACGCGCTCGCCCGGGTCGTGGTCAACGAGCGCACCGGCACGGTCGTGATGGGCGCCCAGGTGCGGATCTCGCCGGTGGCGGTCGCGCACGGCGGCCTGAGCATCCAGGTCGCGCAAGAGAACGCCGTCAGCCAACCCAACCCCTTCGGGCGCGGCAACACCACCGCCACGCAGAACAGCCAGATCGAGGCCACCGAAGAGTCGGGCAAGCTCGTGCTGGTGCAGGGGGCGACGGTCGACGAGCTGGTCACGGCGCTCAACGCGATCGGCGTCAAGCCGCGCGATCTCATCCAGATCTTGCTGACGATCCGCGCCGCGGGCGCGCTGCAGGCCGAGGTCGAGGTCCTGTAGGGCCGCGAGGGGAGGGGACATGGCGATCGACGGGCTGCGGCCGGACATCGAAGGCATCCGTGCGCTGGGCAACGACGCCGAGGCGCTCGAGCGCGCGCGCACCAGCCGCGAGGCCGCCCAGCAATTCGAGACCTACATGGCGCGGATCCTGGTGCGCGAGATGCGCAAGACGGTGCCCGACGGCCTGTTCTC
>JBJONS010000577.1:0-3598 GCA_046051725.1 Pseudomonadota bacterium
TGGGCGTGGGGGCCTGGACAAGGCGGCCTCGCAGGTGGTGCGCCGCTCCCGCGGCGAGGGGAGGGGGGCGCGGCCGGTGTGTCGGGCGCCTTGCCCGCCCCCGCCTCGTGGTGTACCCATAAGCGGCCGAGGCAGGCCCGCCATCATGGCGGTCGGCGCGCGGTGCGCCCGCCGTCCGCGCGCAGGATGGCCCGCCGCTGGACCGCCTCCCCGACGCCCCCCTGGAAGGTCATGACCCAAGCCCTCGTCATCGTCGAGTCGCCCGCCAAGGCCAAGACCATCCAAAAGTACCTCGGCGAGGGCTTTCGGGTCGAAGCGTCTGTCGGGCATGTGCGCGACCTGCCCGAGAACGCGGCGCAGATCCCCGAGCACCTCAAGAAGCTGGCCTGGGGCCGCTTCGGGGTGAACGTCGAGGACGGCTTTCAGCTCTGCTACGTGATCCCGCCGAAGAGCAAAGAGCAGGTCCGCCTGCTGCAGAGCGCGCTCAAGCAAGCCGATGTGCTCTACCTCGCGACGGATGAAGACCGCGAGGGCGAGAGCATCGCTTGGCACCTCAAAGAGGTGCTGCAGCCGAAGGTCCCGGTCAAGCGGATGGTGTTCAACGAGATCACCAAGGACGCGATCCAGCGCGCGGTCCAGAACCCGCGCGCGCTCGATGAGCAGCTGGTGCGCGCGCAAGAGGCCCGGCGGGTGGTGGACCGGCTCTATGGCTACGAGGTCTCGCCGCTGCTCTGGAAGAAGGTGCGCCCCAAGCTCTCGGCGGGGCGCGTGCAGTCGGTGGCGGTCCGCCTCGTGGTCGAGCGGGAGCGCCGCCGCGTCGCCTTCGTTCCGGCGAGCTGGTGGGATCTCTCGGCCAAGCTCTCGAACGAGAAAGGCCGACTGGACGCTGCCCTCGTGCAGTGGGCGGGCGCCCGTGTCGCCAATGGGCAGCACTTCGGCGAAGACGGCAAGCTGACCCAGGACAAGGGCCTGGTCGTGCTGGATGAGGCGGCGGCCCGCGGCGTCGAGGCCATCCTCAAGGGCACGAGCGGCCGGGTGAGCGAGGTCGAGGAGCGGCCCTACCGGGACCGCCCCGCGGCGCCGTTCACCACGAGCACGCTGCAGCAGGAGTCCAACCGCAAGCTGCGCTGGACCGCCCGCCGCACGATGGGGGTGGCCCAGCACCTCTATGAGAACGGCTGGATCACCTACATGCGGACCGACTCGACGACCTTGTCGGCCGAGGCGCTGGCGGCGGCCCGCAGCCTCATCGCCGAGCAGTACGGTGCGGCCTTCGTGCCGCCCGAGCCCAGGGTGTACGCCAGCAAGGCCAAGAACGCGCAGGAGGCCCACGAGGCGGTGCGGCCGGCGGGCAGCCGCTTCCGCGGCCTCGACGAGGCCGAGCGGGAGCTCGAAGAGGACCACTTCCGGCTCTACGAGCTCATTTGGAAGCGCACCGTCGCCTCGCAGATGACCGACGCGGTCGGCAAGCAGGTCCGCATCGTGGTCGAGGCCGACAAGGCCCGGCTTCAGGCCAACGGCAAGACCATCGAGTTCCCGGGCTTCCGGCGGGCCTACGTCGAGGGCTCGGACAACCCCGACGCCGAGCTCGCCGACCAGGAGCGGATCTTGCCGCCGCTGCGGGTGGGAGATCGGCTGCAGATCGACGAGGCCAAGGCTGAGGGCCACGAGACCCGCCCGCCCGCCCGCCTCACCGAGGCCACCCTGGTCAAGGAGCTCGAGGCCCGCGGCATCGGCCGTCCCTCGACCTACGCCTCGATCATCGACACGATCCTCAAGCGCAACTACGTCTTCAAGAAGGGCGGCGCGCTGGTGCCGACCTTCACCGCCTTCGCGGTGATCAACCTGATGGAGGGCCACCTCGGCTGGCTGGTGGACTACGAGTTCACCGCCCGGATGGAGGAGGAGCTCGATGAGATCGCGCTCGGGCGCGAGCAGTACGTGCGCTACCTGAGCCGGTTCTACTCGGGCGCGGCGGGCTTGCAGGCCCGGCTGGGTCAGGCCGAGGACCGGATTGATCCGCGAGAGGTGTGCACGCTGACCCTCAGCGGCCACGCCGAGGCGCCCGGGATCGACCTGCGGGTGGGGCGCTACGGTCCCTACCTCGAGCACGCCGGCGTCAAGGCCGACGTGCCCGAGGACCTGCCGCCGGACGAGCTGACCTACCAGAAGGCCCTCGAGCTGCTCGCCGAGCGCAAGGACGGCCCCAAGGGCCTCGGCACCGACCCCGAGTCGGGCAAGGCGGTCACCCTGCAGATCGGGCGCTTCGGCCCCTATGTGCAGCTCGGCGAGGCCGAAGAGGTGGTGACCCGGCGCGGGGCGACCAAGAAGGTCAAGCCGCAGACCGCGGGCCTGCTGCGCGGGATGAAGCCCGAGGAGATCGACCTCGAGACCGCGCTCAAGCTGCTGTCGCTGCCCCGCGACCTCGGCCTGCACCCCGAGGCGGGGCAGCCGGTCACTGTCCAGAGCGGACCCTACGGCCCCTACGCCAAGTGTGAGGGCGTGGGCACCCGCTCGCTTCCCCCCGAGGTGGACATCTTCGAGATCAGCCTCGCCGAGGCGCTGGAGCTGTTCTCGCAGCCGCAGGCCCGGGGGGGCAGCCGCCTGATCGGCAATGACCCGGTGAGCGGTCGCGCGATCAGCGTGCGGCAGGGGCGGTTTGGCCCCTATGTCACCGACGGCGACGTCAACGCGAGCCTGCCGAAGCTGACCGACCCGCACACCCTCGACCTCACCGAGGCGCTGGTGATCTTGGAGAAGAAGCGGGCGGCGGGGCCGAGCCCGGCGCCGCGGGGCGCCGCGGGGCGCCGGGCCAAAGCGGGGGCAGAGGCGTCCCCCGAGGCTGCCCCGAAGGCCCGCGCGAAGGCCGCTGCGGGTGAGGGGAGCGCGCCGCGCGCGCGCGCAGCCGCGTCGAAGCCCAGCGTGCTCACCCCCAAGGCCGCCGCGAAGGGCGCAGGTGCCGGCGCGCCAGCGACGGACGCGCCCAGCCCGGACGCGCCCGCGAAGCGGGTCCGGTCGGCCAAAGCCAGCCCGGCGGGCGCTGCTGCGCCGGGCGCTGAGGCGGCGGGCGCCTCGTCGCCGAAGGCGCGCGCCCCGGCCGCGAAGCCCAAGGCAGAGGGCGCCACCGCTGCGCGGGCCCGCGCAGCCAAGGCGGTTCAGGATCCGGGCGAGGCGACGACCGTGCGGGCACCTCGTCGGGGCAAGGCCAAAGACGGCGGCGGCGAGGGCTGAGGTCGCGCGGCCCGCCGCGGCGGGACTGCGGAGCGCGCGCGGAGCGCCTGGTGAAGACCCCGCGCCGCCAGAGGGGTGGTGCGCGGCCGGCCCTGCGCCAGGCGGGCCGCGGTCGGCGGCGGTCGCCCAGCGGCGGCGGACGCTGGAGCGAACAGCGGAGCCCCGGGCGGGGACGCGGGGCTGGGCCCCGTCCGCGTCGCTGCGATGTGCGCCGCTCGTGGCCACCGCCGGCCCCGGGGGGCGGCGGCGAGGCCGCGCCGCAGCGGGAGCGAGGGGACGCCCCGCGCCCGCTGTGCCCCGTGTTGGTCCGGAGGCACCGGCTGCGTGGACGAACGAAGGGGCAGCGATGATCCAGGCGGCGCCCGAC
>JBJONS010000578.1:0-2801 GCA_046051725.1 Pseudomonadota bacterium
TCGAGCGGCGCGTGATCGACGTCGAGTACGCCACCCTCGACGGGCGGGCCTACGCCCCGCCCTACCGCGACATCCACCACCGCGACGAGGTGGTGGCCGGCCTCGCCGACGGCAGCCTGCGCATCGGGCACCTGCACCGGGGGGCTGGGCCCCTGGTCGCCGTCGATGGCGGCCTGACCATACCCCTCGGAGAGACCCAAGCCGACCCCTTCGCCCTCGCTGCAGAGGGTCAGTGGCACCAGCACAACCAGCTCGGGGTCGGGGCGCCCCTGGTGCTCGGCGGGGCGGGCCTGCTGTGGGCGGCGAAGCCCTGGGGCGGCGCGGTCCAAGGCGGCCTGCGGGCGCCGATCGTCGAGAACGGCGAGGGCTACCGCGCGCCGCTGACGCTGAACCTCGGCGCGGGCCCGAGCCGGCGCCTCTGGACCGGCGCGGTCGGGATGAGCGCGCTCGAGCTGCTGCGCGAGGGCCCCGAGCGCTGGTCGGGCGCCCAGCACGGCGGGCGCACCGCGGTCCAGCTCAGCCTCGCCCTCGACCAAGCCCTGGGCCCCCACCTCAGCGCCCAGGTCGACCTGCGCGCGCCGCTGTGGCAGCACGACGACGCCCACAGCCACGGCCAAGGCGCGGCCGACGAGGGCAGCCTGCGGGTCGGCCCGCTGGTGGGCGTGGGCCTGGCCTGGACCGGCGCGCCGCCGGGGCGCTGATCGAACCGTCAGGCGAGGGTGGGCGGGGGGCCAGCCCCCCGCAACGCCCCCCGAGGGGTACGCGTGCGCACACGGGCGCGCGCCGACCCGGGCGCAGGCGCGGACCGCTCAGCGCAGCGCCGGATCGGGCAAGATCGGCAGCTGCTCGCCCATCGTGACATACCACGTGTGCAGCAGGTCGACGCGCGCCTGCACCGCAGGCACCTCGGCGGCGAGGCGCGAGAGCCGCTTCGGGTAGCGGTGCCACACATAGATGTAGCGGGCCACGTCGGCCTCGGGCGAGGCGAGGCCGACCGGGTGCAGCACGCCGGTGCGGCGGGCGAGGGCCGCGTCGAGCGGCGAGGTCGACGTGCGGCCCGTGTCTTGCGGCGGCGGGGGCACCACCTGGCCGTAGACCGGCGGCTCGGGCGCCGTGGCCGCCCAGCGCGCCGCGGGGAAGGGCGCGCACTGGAGCATGCGCAGCGCGAGCTGGGCGTGGAGCGCGGCGTGGATGTGGCGCGCCGAGGCCGCTTTGCCCGCCGTCTCGACGTTCACCACCAAGGCCCGAGGCAGCCGCGCGCCGCTCATCGGAAGCCCGCTGTCCTTGAGGCGCAGGTCGCTGGCCAGCCACAGATCGTCGACGAGGCCCGCCGACCCGCCGCGGTGGTGCTGCACGAAGCGCTGCGCCGCCCAGCGCCCGCGGATGCGCGCGAGGGCGCTCGGCTGGCCACCGGTCACGATGCCGAGCAGCCCATCCCACGCGGGCGTCGGCGCGCGGTCGGGCAGGCCGCTGCGCACCGCGGGCGCGCCGACCCGGTCGCAGGGCGCGGGCTCCCCGCAGCCGACCGCGAGCGCGGCGATCAGGCCCAGCCGTGCGGCGACCGGCGGGGCGCGGGGCGGCGGGGCGGCGGCGGGCATGGCGGACCTCGTCTGGGGAGGGGCTGCGTGGGCTGCGCTCCGCGGCGCGGGTCGGGCCCCGTGTCCCGAGGGTACCCCCCGGGTCCGCGGGGGACAAGCGGGCTGAAGGGCCCGCGGCCTGCGCGGCCTCTTCGGGGCGCAGACCAAAGCCCGAGACCGCGGCCCTCCACCTCATCGTCCACAAGAGCAGCGGGTCGCGCCGAGGCCCACCCAAGCCCAGGCCTTCGCGGCGCTCCCCTTCATCGCCCACAAGAGCAGCGGGTCGCGCCGGGTCCTGGGGGCCCAGCCTAAAGAAGGCTGCAAAGGGGGGCCATTGCGGGCTGGCGCGCGGGGCGTGGGCAAGCAGACCTCTGGGCGGTGGCGAACCCGGGGCCCGCGCGGCCTTGGGCGCCCCGCCGCGCCTGCGCGCGCGGCGATGCAGGTGCACCCGCCATCCCCCCCCTGACGAAGGACTGACGGATCCGTCACCCCTTCGTCAGTTTTCCGTCACCCCCTGCGCCGCATGCCTCTTCGAAGATGACCGTCTACACGCCATCTCTGAGACGCCTCTGGTGCCCCGCGCCGTGGCACGACCCTTGCTCAGGCCCTGCGCGGAGGCCCCCCATGCCCAGCGTGCTGCACAAGGCCATCATCGACCTCATCCAAGACACGCCCGCGCTGGCGGTCCGCCTCGCCCAGCCGGCGCTGCCCGGCCTCAAACCCGACGCCCGCGCCGAGCTCAGGCCCACCGAGCTGGCCCAGAGCTCGCTCATGGCCGACCTCGTGCTGCGGCTCGGCGGGCCGCCACCGACCCACACGCTGGTCGTCGAGGTCCAGCTCAAGGTCGACCGCGAAAAGCGGTTCGTCTGGCCCGCCTACGTCAGCGCCGCCCACCACCGCTACAAGCTGCCGGTGACCCTTCTCGTGGTCACGCCGAGCCGGCGGGTGGCACGAGCCGCGCGGGCCCCGCTGAGCTTTGACGGGCATGGGCCGACGCTGCGCCCTCTGGTCATCGGCCCCGACGATCTGCCGGTCTTGCTCCGCCCCGAAGAGGCCGCGCAGGACCTGGACTACGCCGCGCTCAGCGCGCTCGCGCACCTGCGCCACCCCAAGCGGGCGAAGATCGCCGGCGCCTTGCTGCAGGCGCTTCGCGACCTCCCCCCGGGGACCGCGGTCAGCTACCATCAGCTCATGCGGGCCGTCCTGGGCCCCGTCGTGGAGGAA
>JBJONS010000579.1:0-7388 GCA_046051725.1 Pseudomonadota bacterium
GCCGTCGCCCTCGCCGCCCCGGGCTGCGGGGCCGCCGATCTAAGCCAGACCTGGCAGCTTGATCGCCTGCGGGTGCTCGGGGTGCAGGCCGAGCCCGCCGAGATCGCGCCAGGAGAGGCCACCGCGCTCTCGTCGCTGGTCTACGTGCCCACCGGCGCGCGGCTGGACGCGCAGATCTGGTTCGCATGCCTGCCGACCGCCGCCGACGACTTCGGCTGCGCCCTCGACACCAGCGCGCTGGACGCCTTCGCCGCGCTCGACCCCGCGACCGCCACCCCCGAAGAGCTGGCCGCGGCGCTCGAGGCGGCGCAGGAGGCGGGGCTCATCGGCTTCGAGCCCTTCCTGCCGCCGCGGTGGGTGGCGCCGCCCGACGCGCTCGACGGCCTCAGCGCGCAAGAGGCCCGCGAGGGCGTCAGCGCGCTGGTCAACCTGTCGGTGGCGAGCTCTGGTCCCGAGGCCGGCGAGGACGATCTCGAGCTCGTCTACAAGCGGGTGCCGGTCAGCCTGGCGACGACCCCGAATCACAACCCCCTGCTGATCGGCCTCGCGGTCGACGGGGATCTGCGCCACCCCGAGGCCGAGACGCTGGTGGTCAAGCCGGGCGCCGAGGTGGAGATCGAGCCGATCCTCTCGCCCGACACCATCGAAGACTACGTCTACATCACCACAGACGGCGAAGAAGAGCAGCGGACCGAAGAGCCCTACTTCACCTGGTACGCCGAGGGAGGGGGCTTCGAGCAGGCGATCTCGCTCTACCCAGACTCGGCCCGGGCCTGGACGGCGCCGGACACGGTCGGCTTTGAGGGCGTGATCGCCGTGGTCGTGCGGGATCGGCGCGGCGGCATGCACTGGACCCAGCTGCAGGTCCGCGTGGAGTGAGCCCGCCCGGGGCCTGCGCGCCAAGCGCGCCCGGCGTTTCGCGCGGCGCGACAAGCCCTGCGCGGGGCCCAGCGCCTCAGGGATGGGCTGGGAACAACGTGCATCACGTCACTCTCACCAGAACCACCGGTCACTCTGACGCCCGCGCTGTGCCCCGGTTCACTTTGGGCCGCGCGTGATATGCTCCGCGGGCCCAAGCGGCCGCCATCGAGCTCCGTCTACGGACTCGCCTGTGGCCGCCCGCCCTTCGCCGCCGCGGCCCCTCACGGCCCCCTTGCACGAGAAAGGCACCCCATGAAGGCCATCCCCTCCCTGCTCAGCGCCGCCCTCCTCTTCGCAATCGGCTCGCAGCCAGCCTGGGCGCAGGATGACTACAACGATCTCGACGGCGAAGAGACCGAGAAGAAGGCGCCCACCCGCGAGCGCAAGCGCCCCGAGGTCCGCGAGATCGTGCGCGGCTTCTACGCCAAGTCCAACGTCGGCGGCGCGCTCTACCTCGGCCAGTTCGCTGGCGTGGTGAACCCGGGCACCATGGTCGCGCTGGGCGTGGGCCAAGACTTCCTCGACCAAGAGCGCCAGTCCGCCGCGTGGGAGGTTGGCTTCAACCAGGGCATCCACAACGGCCAGTCCTACGAAGAGCAGGCCGCCGTCGGCGGCCCCTTCGTCCAAGGCGACCTGCGCACCTACGCCTTCACGGCGGTCTTTGAGTACAGCTTCTACCCCTCGCGGCGCGTGGGCCTCGGCATCCGCGCCGGCGGCGGCATCGGCTTCTCGCCCCTGCTGATGGAAGACGGCTACTACGCCGACGAAGTGCTCGGGAAGACCTGGGGCGTGTCCGACCCCGGCTACCACGGCACCCCGCACCCGATGGGCATCGGCGGCCCGACCATCGAGTACTACACGAAGCTGTCGCACTTCTCGGTCGGCGCCGAGGCGGATGTGTTCTACGCCGTCGGCTTCGACCTCGGCCTGAACACGACCGGCTTCCTCAAGTACACCTTCTGAGCAGGGTCGTCGCGGCGGGCCACCGCCGACAGGGCGTCCGTCGTCTGGGCTGATCGCTCCCGCGGCGGACCGCGCGCACCGCGGGGGCATCTGCTACGATCGACCGCCCCTCCGGAGTGCACATGCGCAGCCCGCTTCGCCCAGCTCCCCTGCTCTTCTTGCTGTCCGTCGGCTGCGGCCTGGGTCCGCTGACGCTCAAGGACTCCGGCCCGACCGGCGCCGAGACCGACGGCGACGCGGTCATCATCGGCGATCTGCGCATCGAGCCCGGCGAGCTGACCTTCGGCGAGGTCGCCCTCAACGAGACCGCGGTCAAGGCCGTGGTGCTCAAGAACACCGGCGACGAGGGCGTGGTGGTCCGGCGGGCCCAGCTCGACGGCGACGCGGCCTTCACGATCGAGTCGACCACCGCGCTGCCCCTCGAGCTGCAGGGCGGCGGCGAGGTCATCGTCGAGGTCGGCTTCACGCCCACCGACGCGGCCCAGGTGTTCGCGGCCCTGGCCCTGGACGTGGCGACCCTGACCGAGCCCTACGAGGTGCCGATCCGCGGCCGGGGCGCCACGGCGGGGGGCGACGGCGCGGACGGCGCCGGCGACGGCGCGGACGGCGCGGACGGCGCAGCAGATGGCGGCGACGGCGGCGGCAGCGATCCGGTCACGGTCAGCCCGGCCAGCGTGAGCTTCCCCGCGGTCGAGGTCGGCGGCATCGTCTACGCCGACGCCCGGATCACCAACAACGCCGCCGAGGACATGCTGCTGACCAGCGTCAGCGGGTCTCCCTCCGAGTTCTCGTACCGCCGCGGCGCCGAGATCACGCTGCCCCAGGTGTTCAGCCCCGGCTCGAGCCGAAACATCAGCCTGAGCTGGGCGCCGGGCTCCGCGGGCACGCGCAGCGGCACCGTGTCGCTCACCTTCGAAGACGGGTCCGGCGTCGAGCACACCGAAGAGATCGCGGTGTCGGGCACCGCGTCCGAGCCCTCGTGCACCATCTGCGCGCCGATCCTCGAGGTCACGACCAACGACACGCCGACCACGCTGACCATCCGCGAGCTCATCTCCTGCAACCGCAGCGAGAACGTCGAGCTGCGAAACGTCGGCGACGAAGACCTCGACATCTCGACCATCTACGTCAACAACGACTTCATCGCGACCTGCGGGACGCTCTCGGTGAGCGGCAGCGGGTTCACGCTGAGCCCGGGCGAGTCCACGGTGGTCCGGGTCAGCTACGCGGCGACCGAGAGCTGCATCGACGTGCCGGTGTCCTCGCTGGACACCAACATGCTGCACATCCTCAACAACAGCGGCGTGTCCGACTACACCATCGCGGTGAGCGCCTCGGCCAGCTGCCTGTTCTGAGCGCCGCGCGCCGCCACGTCGGCCCGGTCCGCTGCTCGCCGCTCGACGCGGCCCAGCCGCTGCGCGCGGCCCGAGGGCTGCGCGTCGCCTGAGGCCCGCACGGTCGGCCAAGCCCACCGCGCGGCCCGCCGCGGGTGCGCGCTGTTGCGCGCGGGGACCTGCAGGCTGAATGCCGCGGCGTCCACCCGCACGCCGCGGAGGCCCGCAGCCGCAGAACGATGCGCAGAACGACGTGCAGCGCGCCAAAAACAACACCG
Organism: Pseudomonadota bacterium; assembly: GCA_046051725.1. Taxonomy (GTDB): domain Bacteria; phylum Myxococcota_A; class UBA796; order UBA796; family UBA2385; genus JAEUKK01. Next base: position 3,497 of record JBJONS010000579.1, read on the forward strand.
CCGGCCCATCGGACCGGCGGTGAGAGGTGGAGCGGGAGACGGGACTCGAACCCGCGACCACGAGCATGGCAAGCTCGTGCTCTACCAACTGAGCTACTCCCGCATGGGGGATCGGTATCAAATGGAGCGGGAGACGGGACTCGAACCCGCGACCACGAGCATGGCAAGCTCGTGCTCTACCAACTGAGCTACTCCCGCAAGAGTACCGATCCCTGCGTGCAGGGCCACCAATTCAATGCCACCTCAGGCGACCACAACGTGGCCCTGAGCGACCGACCAGGGCCACGCGCGCCCAAAGAACGCGCACCACCACCGGGCCCCGAGAGCGCTTCGCGCCCCGCGGCGCCGCCTTTCTATTCTCTCTCCGCCGGCGCGCAAGGTCCCCACGCCCGGTTTTCTCTCCGCCACGCCAAGGTGCAGTTCAATCGCCGTGTTTTTCGATGCGAGACGGGTCAGCCGAGGCCAAGGCACGGTGCAGCCGGCCCGGCAGCCCCGGCCCCTCGTAGATGAAGCCCGTGTAGACCTGCACCGCCGCGCAGCCGCGCTCGAGCAGGGCGCGGGCCTGGGCGGCGCTCGACACCCCGCCGACGCCGATGACCGGCACACGCCCGGCCGCGGCGTCGACCGCTTGCCCGATGCGCTCGAAGGCCAGCGGCCACAGCGGCGCGCCGGACAGCCCGCCGGCCTCTGGGCAGCGCACGGTCTCGCCGGGTCGGCTGAGCGTCGTGTTGGTCGCCACCACCCCAGCGCAGCCCGCCCGCACCGCCACGTCCACCGCCTCGGCGAGGGCGTCGGCCTCAAGATCCGGCGCGAGCTTGAGCAGGACGGGCGTGTCTCGGGCCGCCGCGACGGTGCGCTCGAGCAGCGCCCCGAGGCGCCCGGGCTCTTGCAGGGCGCGCAGCCCAGGCGTGTTCGGCGAGCTGACGTTGACGGTGAACCAGTCGGCCAGCCCGCGCAGCGCGGTCGCGCAGGCCACGTAGTCGGCGTCGGCGTCGTCGTTCGGCGTGTCTTTGTTCTTGCCGATGTTCGCGCCGACCGGGGCGGCGGGCCAGCGGCCCTGCTCGCGCAGGGCCCGCAGCCGGGGCACCAAGGCGGGCAGCCCGTGGTTGTTGAAGCCCATCCGGTTGATGATCGCCCGTTCGTTCACGAGGCGAAACAAGCGCGGCTGGGGGTTGCCGGCCTGCGGGCGCGGGGTGACCGTGCCCACCTCGATGAAGCCGAAGCCGAGCGCATCCCAGACCGGGATCGCCTCGCCGTCTTTGTCGAGGCCCGCCGCGAGGCCGACGGGCCCCCGCAGCTGGATCCCCGCCACGCGCAGCGGGGGCCCCGCCGGCGCCCCGGCCAGCGCCCGCAGCAGGCCGAGGCCCGCCGGACCGACCGCCGCGGCGCGGGCCATGACCGCCCGGTGCGCGGCCTCGGCGTCGAGGCGGAAGATCAACGGGCGGCTGAGCGCCCAGGCGAGATCGAGCAGCACGGCCACCTCCTGCGCCGCGGCGGGGCACGGCTGGGCGCCGCGGGCTAACCTGGACGCCGACCCGGAGGTCCGGATGCCCGCGCGCCGCGCCCCGCTGGTCCACTTCACCGCCCTGCTCGCCGCGCTCGGGCCGGCCTGCGCCAGCGCGCCGCCGGGCGCCGGGGTCGGTCAGCGCCTCCCTCCCCTGCCGACGGCGGCGGGCCTGTCCTCGCCCTGGGAGGGCGCGCCGACGGTCATCGTCGCCTGGACCAGCGACTGCCGGCCCTGCCGCGCGCTCGCGGCCGAGGCCGCTCTGGCGCCGCTCCCCGCCGGGATCAACCTGCTGCACGTCAACCCCAGCGACAGCCCAGCGTTGGCGGCGGCGCAGGCGGCGGCGCTCGGGCTCCCGGGCGCGCCGCTGCAGGGCCCGCCGGGCCCGCTGCTCGACGCCCTGGCGATCGACGCCTTGCCGCTGGTGCTCTTCGTCGACGCCGACGGCGTGGTACGAGCCCGCGGCGCGGTGTGGGCCGACGCGCGCGCGACCGCCGCGCGCTGGGCCGCGGACTGAGCCAGGGGGACCGGATGGTGGGGCTGATCGGGGCGCTCGTCGCCCTCCAGGTCGGAGCAGCCGCGGCGGCCGATCTCGTGATCGTCCACGCGACGATCGTCCCGGTGGTGGGCGCGCCGATCACCGACGGCACGCTCATCGTCCGTGGCGGGAAGATCGAGGCGCTGGGCGCGGCCCTCCCGGTGCCGCCGGGCGCGGTCGAGGTGGTCGACGCCGGCGGGGCCTACCTCCTCCCCGGCCTCATCGACCTGCACTCCCACATGGGGGTCTACCCCTGGCCCGGCGGCCCCGCGCACAGCGACGGCAACGAGGCCACCCACCCGACCACGCCCGCGGTCTGGACCGGCGACAGCGTGCGGGTGCTCGATCCGGCCTTCCGCGCCGCCGCGGCGGGCGGCGTGACCAGCGCGCTGGTGCTGCCCGGCAGCGCCAACCTGATCGGCGGCGAGGGCGTGGTGCTCAAGCTGCGCCCGGGCCGCACCCTGCACGACATGCGCTTCGACGGCGCGCCGCGCCACCTCAAGATGGCCTGCGGCGAGAACCCCAAGCGGGTCTATGGGCAGGACGTCGACGGCCCGAGCACCCGCATGGGCAACGTCCGCGCGGTGCGGGCGGCCTTTCAAGCGGCCCGCGACTACCGCATCGCCCGCCAGGCCCGCCCCGCCGAGACGCCCAAGGACGCCGACCTCGACGTGCTCCTTGACGTGCTGGACGGCAAGGTGCGCGTGAACATCCACTGTTACCGCCACGACGACATGGAGGCGATGCTGCGCGTGATGGACGAGCTCGGCGTGCAGATCAGCGCCTTTCACCACGCCACCGACGCCTACAAGATCCGCGACCTGCTGGCGGCCAAGGGGGTGGGCATCGCGACCTGGCCGGACTGGTGGGGCTTTAAGCACGAGGCCTACGAGGCCATCCCCGAGAACGCCGCGCTGAACAAGCAAGCCGGCGTGGTGGTCGCCACCCACTCCGACTCGCCCCACACCGTCCAGCGCCTGCACATCGAGGCCGCCAAGCACGTGGCAGCGGGCCTGTCCGAGCAAGGCGCGCTCGAGACCATCACCATCGACCCCGCCCGCCTGATGGGGGTCGCCGACCGGGTGGGCAGCCTCGAGGTCGGCAAGGACGCCGATCTGGTGCTGTTCAGCCACCACCCCTTCGACGTGCAGGCCCTCGCGCTCCGCACCTGGATCGACGGCCGCCTCGTCTATGACCGCGCCGCGGCCGAGGAGCTGGCCCATGTCCGGCCCTGAGCACCTCAGCCGGCGCGCCCTGCTCGGCGGCCTCGTCGCCGGCCTCTGCCTGCCCGCGTCCGGCCGCGCGGCGCCGCCCTCGGGCGGTCCCGACGCGCTGGGCGGGCTGCTCGACGGGGCCCCCCACGCGCTGCGCCTGCGCAACGCGAACCTCGTGCTGCCCGGCGGGCGCGTCCTGCGCGGCGGGATCATCGTCGAGGACGGCCGGATCGCCGCCGTGGGCCCCGGCTGCGATGAGGGCGAGGACCTCGGCGGAGATTGGCTCTTCCCCGGCGTCTTCGACGCGGGCTGCAGCGTCGGCATGGTCGGCATCGACCAGGACAGCGCCAGCCGCGACGACCGCGACAGCGGCGCGCTCACCGCCGACGCCCGGGCCATCGACGGCTACAACCCGCTGTCGGACGTCATCCCCGTCACCCGCCGCGGCGGGGTGACCGGCGTGCTCGCCCTGCCCCAGGGCGGCGGCTTGGTCGCGGGACAGGCCGCCGCGCTGCAGACCGCCGGCCGGACCCTGGCCGAGGCCCAGCTCAAGGCCCCCGCCGCGCTGCTGCTGCGGCTCGGGCAGGGCGGCGCGGGCGGCAGCCGGGTGGGCGCGCTGCGCGAGCTGCGGGCCGC
>JBJONS010000580.1:0-4718 GCA_046051725.1 Pseudomonadota bacterium
GGCCGCGGACGAAGGCGCTCAAGCGGCCGTCGACCTCGCGCGCGACCCGCTCGATCCGCGGCAGGTAGCGGGGCGGGATGAGGCCCGCGATGCCCTCGATGGCGCGGTCCCAGTCCTGCAGCAGGTAGTAGACGAAGATCGGCAGCAGGGTCAGGTTGAGGATGGCGTTGAGCAGGCCGAGGCCCTGGGTGAACAAGCCCCGGCTCAGCGCGCCCACCCGCTCTTGGACCTTGGGCCACTGCTCGGCGACCAGGGCCGGGGCGCGGGTGCGCAGATCGCTGAGATCAAACTGGATGTCCTGGCCGGTCTGCTCGTTGAGCCACGCCACCGCGGGGATGAGCTGGGCCTCGAGGTCGTGCAAGAAGGGGATGAGGCGGCCGCTGAGCTCGTCGAGCTGCCGGATCACGCCCGGCACGAACAGCAAGACGATCAAGACGAAGCCGGTCGTGGACCCCACGAAGATCAGGCCGATGGCCTTCTCGCGGCTCAGGCCCCGCCGCATCATCCACCCGAGGATCGGCGTCAGCACGTAGGAGATGCCGGCGCTGGCGGCGAGGATGGCGAAGACCGGGCGCAGCACCCAGAGCAAGCCCAGCACCACGAGGCCAAAGCCGAGGCCCCAGGCGATCTTCGTCCAGATGAGGGGCACGCCGCCCCGCCCGGCCATGCCCTCGGCGGAGGGCGCGGGGGCGTCGAGGGGGCCCGCAGCGGGCAGGCGTCCGGCGCGGCGCGGCGGGAGGCGGGGATCCAGGGAGCGGAGGCGGCGCATGGTGCCTTCGGGGTCAGGGGTCTGCGACGACGACCACGCGGCGCGCGGCGATGAGCAAGGCGAGGTCCGCGGGGCCGCGGGGCAGCGCGGCGCCGATGGTGAGCACGCCAGGGCCGGCGGCGGTGGCCCGCACGAAGATGGGCTTGGGGCCCGCGCGCTTGATCGCGCGGGGGTCGGCGGGATCGCTCACGTACACCACCGGAGTGGCGTGCTGGCCGTCATCTTTGCCGAACATGTCCAGCCCGACCAGCACCTTGGGCTCGGGGTCGGCGGTGCGGAGCTCGGGGACCAGCGCCGGATCGAAGCGCAGCCCCCGCGCGTCGATCACGAGGCCGGTCGTGCCGTCTGCGGGCAGCTGCTCGGCCACCGGCCCGGTGACCTGCTCGAGCAAGGGCTGCAGCCACCGGCCGATCTGCAGGCTGGCGGTCATCTCGACGCCGCCTTTGCCGAGGTAGCGGGTCTCGGTGACCTCCCAGTTCCGCATGCCGTCTTCGAGGCGGGCGGCGAGCGGGTCATCGGCGCGCAGCACGGCGTAGAGCGCGTCGCCGCGGGTCACCGCGAGGCGCCGGGCGAGCTCTTCGATGAGCGGACCGACCCGCTCGAGGGCGTCCTGCTCTTGGACCCGCCGGTCTTTCCAGGCGCCGACGGTCATCTCGCTGTGGGTCGTGGCCTCAAGGCGCAGCTCGGTCCAATTGATCCGGGCCCCGCCGAGCTCTTGCACGACCGGGGCGAAGGGCGCCGGCGCGGGAGGAGGCGGGGTGTCGGCGCGGGCCGGGAGCAGCGCCAGCAGGGCAGTCAGGAGCGAGCGGAGGAGCATGGGCGGGACCGGGGAGGGCGCAGCGGGGGCGCAGGGGAGGGCGCGGCGGGGGGCGCGCAAGGGGAGGGCTCAGGCGAGGCGGACCGCCTCGTGGCGGCCAAAGAGCGCGCGGAGGCCTTGTATCAGCGGGTCGTCGGGCGTGACGACCCAGGCGCCTTCGGGCACCAGCTCGAAGGAGGGGTTGCCCAGCGCGGCGCACTCGGCGTGGCTGGCGTAGGTCGCGAACACGCGCAGCCGCCGCGGGCCCGGGCTCTGGCGCATCAGCTCGTGCAGCTCGGCCACCCGCTCGTCGCTGAGCTCGTCGATGTCGGCGCAGACGTGCACCTCGCGGGTCCGCGCCTCGCGCAGGGCCGACAGCAGCGCGGCGCTGTTGGCCAGCAGCTTGCACACGCCATCGGCGCCCTTCTCGAGCTTGCCGGTCACCAGCACCGGACGGTCATCGGACAGCGTGGCGCGGCACTGGGCCCAGGCCTCAGAGAAGAGCACGCACTCGACGCTGGCGTGCTCGTCCTGGATGGACACAAAGCCCATCTTGGCGCCCTTCTTGTTCGTGATCTCGCGGTAGGCGCTGACGATGCCGGCGATGCGGACCTCTTTGCCGGCCTCTTCGCGGTGGAGCTGGTCGGTGTCGACCCAGCGCAGCACCCGCTTGACGTCGGCGAACTCGCTCATCGGGTGGCTGGTGATGAAGAAGCCGACCGCCTCTTTCTCGCGCTGCAGCAGCTCGGACAGCTTCCACTCGCGCACATCAGGCAGCTTGAACGCCGCGGGTCGGGCGGCGCCCATGCCGCCAAATAGGCTGGTCTGGCCGCGTCGGCGCTCGTCTTGGGTGTGCAGGGCGGTCTGGACGGCGGCGGGCAGGCCCTCGACCATCGCCCGGCGGGGCGCGCCGACCCAATCGAAGGCCCCGCAGCAGATCAGCAGCTCGAGGACCTTCTTGCTGACCCGCTTGTGGTCGAGGCGCTCAAGGCAGTCGATGAAGGAGTGGAAGCGCCCGCCGGCCGCGGCGCGGGCCTCGAGGATGGCGCGCACCGCCTCTTCCCCGACGCCTTTGACCGCGGTGAGGCCGAAACGCACCGAGCGCCGGTTGGCCTTGGGCACGTCAAAGCCGAGCTCGGAGCTGTTGACGTCGGGCGGCAGCACCTCGATGCCCGCCCGCCGGCAGTCCCCGATGTAGAGCAGCACCTTCTCGGTGTTGCCCGCGTCGATCGACATCAGCGCCGACATGTACTCGGCGCGGTGGTGGGCCTTGAGGTAGGCGGTGTGGTAGCTCACCACCCCATAGGCGGCCGAGTGGCTCTTGTTGAAGCCATAGCCGGCGAAGAAGGCCAGGGTGTCGAAGAGCTGCTCAGCGTTGGACGAGGGGTGCCCCACCTTGACCGCGCCGTCGACGAAGGTGGCCTTCTGTTTGGCCATCTCTTCGGCTTTTTTCTTGCCCATCGCGCGGCGCAGCAGGTCGGCGCCGCCCAGCGTGTAGCCGCTGTAGACCTGCGCGATCTGCATGACCTGCTCTTGGTAGACGATGGACCCGTAGGTCGACTCCAAGATGGGCTTGAGGCTGTCGTGCGGGTACTCGATGGGTTTTCGACCGTGCTTGCAGTCGATGAAATTGTCGACCATGCCTGAAGACAGCGGACCGGGGCGGTACAACGCGAGCAGCGCGATGAGGTCGTCAATGTTGGTCGGGCGCAGGCGCGTGAGCAGGTCGCGCATGCCCGAGCTCTCGACCTGAAAGACGCCCAGCGCGTCGCCCCGCTGCAGCAGCTTGAAGGTCTCGTCATCTTCGAGGGGCAGGGTCTGCAGATCGATGAGCTCGCCGGTGTTCCGGTGGATCATCTTCACGGCGTCGCGCAGCTGGTCGAGGGTCTTGAGGCCCAAGAAGTCGAACTTGATGAGGCCGACGCTCTCGGCGGCCTTCATCTCGTACTGGACCACCGGGCCGCCCTCGGGGCCGTCCCGGTACATTGGCGCGTGCTCGACCAGCGGCCGGTCGGCGATGACGACGCCCGCCGCGTGCACGCCGGTCTGGCGGGTCATGCCCTCGACCCGCAGGGCGAGGCGGCCGACCCGCGCGACCACCGGGCTCTCTTTCAGCCAGCGGGCGAGGCGCTCTTCTTCGTAGGCCTTCTCAAGCTTGATGCCCAGCTCTGCCGGGACCAGCTTGGTGATGCGGTCGCTGGCCTTGAAGTCGACGCCGAGCGTGCGGGCCACGTCTTTGAGCGCGGCCTTCGCCTGCAGCTTGCCGTAGGTGATGATCTGCGAGACGAGGTCCTGGCCGTACTTCTCGCGGGTGTGGGCGATGACCTCTTCGCGCCGGTCTTGGCAGAAGTCGACGTCGATGTCGGGCATCGACACCCGCTCGGGGTTCAGGAAGCGCTCCATCAGCAGACCGAAGCGCAGCGGGTCGATGTCGGTGATGCGCATCGCCCAGTTGACCAGCGCGCCGGCGCCTGAGCCGCGGCCCGGGCCGACCGGGATCTCGTGGTCCTTCGCCCAGTTGATGAACTCGGCCACGATGAGCAAGTAGGCGGGGAAGCCCATCTCTTCGATGACGTCGAGCTCGAACTCGAGGCGGTCGCGGTACTCGTCGTGGCGGTCGTCGGGGATCTTGAGCTGCCGCAGGCGCAGCTTGAGGCCCTCGCGGCAGAACCACTCGAAGTAGCCGTTGATGTTGCCGGCCCCGGGCGGGCGGGGCGGCACCCCGTCGGGCCCCGGCACCAGCCCGAAGTCTTTGGGCGGCGGGAACGCGAGGTAGAAGTAGGCCCAGTTGGCGTCGGTGTCGGTCCGCGGGGCGTTGCGGGCGCGCACCCCCTCGGGACGGGGCGGGTCGGCGTCGGGGGGCTCGGTCGCCGGGAAGAAGTAGGGCGGCGCGGTCTTGAACTTGAAGGTGCAGCGCTGGGCGATCTCGACGGTGCGGTCGAGGGCCGGGCCGTCCTCGGGGAACAGCGCCCGCATCTCGGCTTCGGACTTGAGGTGCTGCTGGTCGGTCGGCAGCGGCGCCCGGCCCGCGTCGTCGACCTGGGCGCTGGTCGCGATGCAATTGAGCAGGTCGAGGGTGACCGCGTCTTGGGGCCGCAGGTAGCGGCAGTCGTTGGTGACCACCGTGTCGAGGCCGAGCTCGGCGGCCAGCGC